>NZ_JBIWGL010000044.1:0-33114 GCF_044763535.1 Lysinibacillus sp. NPDC095746 | reverse complement strand
TTCCTCTCCCAGCCGTAGTATACAATACCCGTTCTGAGTACATTTTCATCTTCTGTGGTGTAGCGCTGGTTTTTGCGCTACATGGATGGCTAACGTGTGCTTTAATTGAAGATCATTGAGTTGCATATGCAGCTCATTTTTTCTTTATTGAACTCCCATGAAAGAACATGATCGTCTTTCATTTTCTGTGGTGTAGCGCGGGTTTTGCGCTACATGGTTGGCTAACGGGGCAGGTTAATTGAATGGCATTATTTAACTTGTGTTCAACAATCGGGCCAGATTGTTTTATCGGGATAACACAGTATAATAATTTTAGAAATAACTATTGGAAAATGAGAGCACGAGAACATTTAGAAGGGAAATAAAAAAATGAATGACAAGATTATTTCAATCATTTCCACATATAAAAAAGATGGCGATTTTATGGGAGGGGTAAATGAAGATACGATTCGAGAAGCAGCACAAATACTAAACATTACATTCCCGAAGAGTTATCATTGGTTTTTAAAACAGTATGGTAGCGGGGGACTTGCTGGAATATATACATATGGTTGTAAGGAACCTGCCGCGGATTCTTCCGTTGTTTACCACACGAAATTGTATAGAGAGAAGTATGACCTACCATTACAGTATATTGTTTTAGAAGATAACGATGGTTCTGTGAGATGCTTAGATACCAATCAAATGAACGATGGCGAGTGCCCTGTTATCTTTTGGAGTCGTACTTCATCTGCCAATCCCTAAGCTTTGCAAGCCAGTATTGTGCTTCTTCGTACTGCCAAGGAATGTCATAACCTTTATCGGATTCCTCTTTGTTGATGTCTGCTGTTTTATTCGTGTTGATAAAAAATCCTGTCATTTCAAGCTGCGTTGTTTTGTCTTTGAATTTACGAAGAACACCTCTTTCGAAAGGATTTTTTTCTGTACCCTGACTTAAATGTGAATCATTCTTGATCCATTCTCCAGCCACATTTCGAATAGACTGCACATACTTATAAGTATCCATTTCTCCACTGTCAAGCATACGCACCTGATAAGTTCTTAAAGGTAGAAGGAGCTTTGTCAAAAGCAACACAGTAGTCCCCGGAAACCACATCTCATATACTTCTTCAGAAAGTCCTTTTTCTCTCTGCTTATACTTGGAAGTTACTCTGCATCTGTAAACACAGTCTGTGTCATTTTCATTAATAACAGACTTATCAACAATGAACCAATCACCACCTGTTCTACTTACATCGCCTGTACTTTGTGCAAATTTCAAGTCTCTAAAGCAGGTTGCATTTGAAGGGCAGAGTAAATTACGAAGGTCTTTAATGTATCTATAAGGCAGAACATTCTTATCTGATTCATTACGTTGCGATGATTTTACATAGTCTGGTAAGTATTTTGTAAGAGGATTTTTAAATTCTGCTGGAATAAGTTTGTTTCCTAAATCATCTTCAACCGAAAACTTTTCCTCAATAATCCAGTCAATAAATTCAACAATCTTTTTTGCTCTTGATAAAGCGTTCTTTTGTGATCCCATTTCTGCATACATAATCTCGTAAAAATCTGGGGTGTCATATTCTTTTGAAATGAACTCCTGTATAGACCTAGTGATCTTATATGGAATAACATATTTATTAAAGAAGTTTGATAGAGATTCAAGTGCTAAGGATTTGCTTCTTATAATTGTTTTTATCCATTCCGAAGCATATTCATTCCATTCTTGTAAATCAGAATCATATTCTAAAAGCCATTCTAAATTTCCACTAGTAGACGTTCCGTGTTGCCTTAATTCAAGTTCTCTTTGTCTGGCTTTTTCCTTTAACTGTTCAAGCATCAGATTTTCTTTTGACGATAATGTATTATCACCAAAAGCTCCGTTTTTAATGAAATCTCGGATCCATCTCATAACAGTATGAGCTTTAACACCATATTCTCGCTCAATATCCATTGATGATTTGCCTTTGCAAAGTTCTTCAATCATTTTATACTTAAAATCATTCTCATAACTTATTCTTCCCATTTATTTTCTCCTATATCTGTATCTGTTCTGCTGTTTAGTTTCTTCATTCATCCATTCATCAATTTCAGTCTGCATTGGAAGTACACAACCATTATCCAAAGAAGCAGTGGCATTATTTAGTGAAGCTGTAACATCTGCAACTGTTGGCTCTGTGTATACTTTCTGAGACTCCATGGATTTGTGGTGCATTGCAATTTGTTTGATGCGGTCAGGTATATTGGCATTTTTAAGTCTTTGACCATATGCGTGTCTATGTCCGTGTGGAGTAGTGCCATCTTTCTTTCCGACTGTCAAACCAATCTTTTCAACTGCTTTTTCGTGTGTCTCCCTCCGAGTCCTAAGTGGCATCATTTCTCCTAGTGTTTTAGGCGAATGTGAGACAAAGGCAAATGGGTGAGTATCCTTAATGCCATCTCTTAACCTTTTTGCCATATACATTTTCCATACATACATAAAGATGTATCCCCATTCCTTTGACAACCAGTAAACATGCATATATTTATCTTCATCGTTATCAAGTCTTGGCTCTTTCCACCCTGCAAATCGTTTGTCCTGTGCGGAATACATATTGCGTGGGAGCAAACCATATTTTAACAGCAGATAGCTTTCTCTGTCTGTTATATATTTACCAGTAGTAGGGTTCTTGAAATCCTGCGGGGCTCTTCCTTCGCTTGGATGATAGATTCGTACCACAGCAAGATTTGGGTCTTCATGGTCAGGGAAGACGTCCTGTACCCATAAATGAAATACTTCACTATGCCTAAGTCCACCGCCATGCATCAGTATAGTAATGGCAATATTACGCCAGTTATAACGGTCAACAAGGTCTAATTCATAGTTCTTTCTCGTATTCTTAAACCCTTCCCATAGGAGCTCATGTATTTTATTTTCGGGGAAGGCTTTTGTATCTCCTTTTGATGAGTATGGTTTTCTTCTTCTAACAGCATTGCGAGCTAATTTTGCAGTTTCAGCGATTTTATGAACATCATTTAAATGCCCTAGAAATGAGTTCTGACTTTTGTTTATCTGTGCCATCCAGTTAAGTCGTTCTTCATATCTTGTGGCTTTTCTCCAAGGATTTAATTGAACAGCTCCATATTCTTCATATAACCAATCTGAAAACCCATTTAAGGCAGATAAAAGCATATTCGCTGTTTCAACTCTTTTAGGTAACCAATAAAGTCCCGAAGGGTCTAAACCTTCTTCAATTATTGTTCCTGAATAAACAGACTCCGTAAATGTATCAAAGAATTCTTTTGGAGAAGAATAATATTTCTGATTAGCTTCCATATAATCAAGCAATAGTCCAACAGCTTGTACTAACTTCTTATGCCAAGTTCTGCTTTTACTACGATTCTTTATTTGATATCTGTGTAATTGTTCAAAAAGCATTGTCTCTCCATTATACTTAACTAGAAGATTAGGAAAGTCTATACTTCTTCCTGTACTATCCCTATATGTTTTTGAAGATACCTGAACATATCTCATATATATCCTCCTATACCTATAGTTTGATTATAATATTACATATAATACCATTGGTATTTACATATAACTACAATAAAAAAGGTAATACATCATTAAAATGTAATACCTTTTTAGTAGTTTGATTATAAATATTTCACCCTAGATAACTAGTTTTGTCCAAAGGTCTCATAATTATTTCGGCTCCCATGATACGAGTGCTGCATGGAAATCATGACGATAATAATAACGCCCGTTCTTTTCCTCCATAAACGGCAAGATCGATTCTTCAACATGCTCTCTATTAAAAGTGTTATTTATTATTTTTTTACTTTGTGTTGTGATAAGCTGCTCATAGCTTTCATATTCATACACTCGTTCTAAAGGAATGATTTTGCACTCTGCATAAATATCCATTTCATAGAGCAAATTTAAAAATTCTATATAATCTCTTCGTGGAAATTTAATATCGTAGCCATACTTTTCGTATAAAATTTCATAGTGAGGTTGAATCGGCCCTGTTGTCATGCCAATAATTGCACGCTTTTTAGCTAGACGATTCATATGGTAAAGTGCTGATTTGATTTCATACATACGATAAAAGCAATTGACACCTATGACTATATCGTGCGCATCTATTTCATCTTCAGCAAGGTTTTCCCATTTTGCATGAATATAGGAAACGCGTTGCTTATCCTCCATGCAATTTTTTAAATAGCTAAGAATACTTTCTGAGCTATCTACACATGTTAGCTTTCGCACATGATCAGCTAGTGGAAACGTATAATTTCCCCAACCTGGACCAATTTCCAATACCGAGTCCTCAGGTTGAACACTTTTTTTAATTTCTTGAAAAATTTTTGCAGCATAAGGATCAGTTTGTCCAGCCTTTTTACGTACGATTGACTGCGCCCAAAACTGCTCCTCTAATTGATCATTGACCATTCTTTCTGGCATTTGACCATGCCAGTCCTTCATACCTTCCTGCCATAACGCCTCATAATTAATAGCTAATGGTCCTTTTCTTGTCATACAGGTACCTCTATATCCATAATTTCGTATACTTTTTTCATATCGAGATTAGCACGCACATGCTTTGCAAGCATATTGTAAGCGTCCTCTCTACGTTCTGCGTCACTTTTCACATCACTTGCTAAAGCAGCGAGCCCCTTTTTCACGCGAATTTCATTGACAAGCTGTCGTGTAAAAGTACGATTATGGAATAAACCATGGAAATATGTTCCGATCACTTGCTCATCAGCACTTACTGCACCATCTTCTCGCCCATCTGCAAGCTGTAAAAATGGGGATGCTTCATCACGTAAAATTTTCGTACGTCCAAGATGAATTTCATAGCCAGTAAACGTATCCTGGCCTCTTGTTCCTGTCATTTGCACTGTTTTTTTATCACCAACAAAAACCGTTTCCATCGGTAATAATTCTAGACCTCGCGCTGAATCCCCATTACCTTCTACTGCATCTGGGTCCAGTAATGTTTCACCGAGCATTTGGAAGCCACCGCAAATGCCAATAATCTTTGTCCCCCGTGCGCGTAAATTTGCTATCGCATGATCGAAGCCTTGTTCCTTTAGCCACGCTAAATCATCGATTGTACTTTTTGTTCCAGGTAGTATAAGTAAGTCGGGCGTACCAAGCTCCTTGACATTGCCGATTAAACGCACACCAACCTCTGGCTCATCAAAAAATGGATCAACATCCGTAAAATTTGAAATGCACGGCAGTCGAATCATTGCCACATCTACGCCAAACTCCCCTTGCTTTGGCTTTTTAAAGCGTAATGAAGATAATGCTAGCGAGTCTTCAGCCTCAATATTAACATCTACATATGGTATAACTCCAAGGACAGGTATCCCTGTTTCACGTTCTACCCATTCAATGCCATCATCGAGTAATTCTCGTAGCCCTCTAAATTTATTTATAATTAGCCCTTTCACACGCGCACGTTCTGCATCGTCCAGTAATGCGAGTGTGCCAATTATCGATGCAAATACGCCACCTCGATCGATATCAGCCACTAGCACAACCGCTGCATCTGCTAGATGGGCCATGCGCATATTTGCTATATCACGGTCTTTCAAATTAATTTCTGCAGGGCTACCCGCACCTTCAAGGACAATGACATCATATGTATTTTGTAAAGTTCGTACTGATTTTTCAACGATCGGCATCGCTTCTTGTACGAATTGATTACGATAGCTTTTGGCGTCCATATTTAAAAAATGCTTGCCATGAACAATTACTTCCGATACCATATCCTGCTTTGGTTTTAGCAATATAGGATTCATATCCGTAGTTGCGACAACTCGTGCTGCCTCTGCTTGTACACCCTGTGCTCGGCCAATTTCTCCGCCGTCTTGAGTTACGAACGAATTAAGGGCCATATTTTGTGATTTAAACGGTACTACCTTTAGCCCATCATCAGAGAAAATACGGCATAGCGCAGTACAAATCATACTTTTTCCTACATCAGATGCCGTTCCTTGAACCATGATAGATTTTGCTGGCATAGTCTTTTCCCTCCTTTTTTATAGTTGAAGCAGGGGAGCAAGTCAGGGTCCTTGCGCGTGTGTTTTTCTTGCTTTCGTGTATATTCCCTCCAAAGCGGGAATATTCTGATACGTTCTGCTAGCATTTTCACAAACGTGCGAAGATCAGCTTGATACCGGGGATCAGCTTGCTTCCGGTATTCTCCCCCGTTCTGTGGGTATCTCCTCCGAAGCCCGAGTATTGCCACGTTCCACAGGTATTCTCATAAAAGTGAGAATCTCTAATTAGAATTCTAGACCTTTTACAGCTGGAATGCCTTCATCATAATAATGCTTTGTCGCATCGATTGTTGATACTAAATCGGCCATTGCAATTAGCGCTGGATTCGCGCTACGTCCTGTTACGACTAAATGCATTGTAGATGGACGCTGCTGAATGGCTTCAATGACTTCGGCTAATGGGAGCACATCATCGATTGGAAATTTTGTTATAGCCAGCGCATTGTTGAGCTCGTCTAATACGAGTACATCGATACTGTCGTCTTGCAAGGCAGCCTTTGTTTTTTCCCATGCTTTTGCTAATGCAGCACGATGCTCGTCTGGTGTTTTTGTCCAAGTGAAGCCGATTCCCATTTGCTCCATTTCTACGCCAAGCTTACGAAGAGCAATTTGCTCTCCGTATGTACGCTCTGGTGATTTAATAAATTGCATATAGCGTACATTCAGGCCGCGACCAACTGCTCGCAATGTGACACCAAGAGAAGCAGTTGTTTTGCCTTTCCCTTCACCCGTGTACACTAAAAACAAGCCTTTTCTAGCCATTCTTCATGCCTCCCTTAAAGCCATGTTGTTTTTTCTTCAAATGACGTACGTTTCTTGTCTTTAAGCTCCTGTTCTTCTGGGTAGCCAATAAAGATCGTTCCTACTACCTTTTGTGATTCACTTGCGCCAATGAATGCATGCATACGTGGATCATGAACAAGCCCTACACCACGTGTACGCCATACAAAACCAAGCCCAAGCTCTTCTGCAGCAAGCCACATAGACATAATAGCACTACATACGGCAAAAACATTATCTGCTGTCGCATCAGCATCGTCCTCTACAATATCTGCTGTCACAACAATGGCCACAGGCGTTGTTTGAACAACTTTTAACGAGCTTTCTACTAAATTTGGTTTTGTTGGGAATCGCTCTTGCAAATAGGCATTCGCCATTTCCTCGTAGCGTTTCATCGCATCATCTTGAATAACATAAAAATGCCAAGGCTCACGCATACGGTCATTTGGAGCATAAGTTGCAGCTTGTAAAATTTTCTCGATTTTTTCTTTTTCAATAGGCTTTGTCGTGTAATTGCGAATCGCACGACGATTTTTTAAAGCCTCGATTACTGTCATGATGTAATTCCTCCTTATGCTTAAATACGTTTTTATGTAAAGGCTAGTCCCTGTTCCTCAAACCATTGAATTTTCTCGCGTACATTGACGACTTCGCCAACAACAATCATGGATGGATTATGATAGCCTTCTCGTTCAATAATGCTAGCTATTTCATCAAGCTGACCTGTGATGGTACGCTGTTGCTCTGTTGTTCCCCATTCAATAACGGCGACTGGAGTAGTTGCCTTGCGACCATTTTCGATGAGCTTTCTAGAAATATAAGCAATATTACCAACACTCATATAAAAGGCAACTGTATCGATGCCTGTTGCAAGTGCGGGCCAATTTAAAAAGTCCTGTCCTTTTTCATCACGACCATGACCTGTTACAAGCGCAAAACTTGTCGCAAAATCTCGGTGTGTTACAGGGATGCCCGCATATGCTGGGGCAGCAATTCCAGCTGTAATACCTGGTACAATTTCATAAGCAATACCATGATTTTTTAAAATTTCCGCTTCTTCTGCACCACGACCAAAAACAAATGGATCGCCACCTTTTAAACGTGTGACAACCTTGCCTTCATGCGCTTTTTCGACAAGTAATGTATGAATCTCATCTTGAATGAAATGATGCTTCCCAGGTAATTTACCACAGTACACAAGTTCGGCATCTTTTTTGGCAAACTCTAGTAATTTCGGATTCACAAGACGATCATATGCAATGACATCAGCCTTTTGAATACACTCGAGCCCGTACACTGTAATGAGCTTTGGATCTCCTGGTCCAGCTCCAACTAAATACACTATTCCGTCTTTCATTGCGCTTCTCCCATCAGTATTTGTTGTAAAAATGCTTCACGTCTCTCAATCTCTCCATTACGTGTCCATTCTAGTAGGCTCGGTTCAAGTAATGCTTGTAAGGCGTTGCGCCTTTGCGGGCCCTTGTCAAACTGAGCCGCAATCATTAAACGTGCCTGCTGTAAGAAGCATACATAGTCGTCATAAACCTCATCAAATTGCTCTTCGAGGTCAGCTTTTATTTTACGTGCTAATGCAGGACTAGCACCTGACGTTGAAACTGTTAACACTAAAGGACCACGGCGCACTGTTGCTGGCGTTATAAAATCGCTTTGAGCCTGTGCATCTGCGCGGTTGATGAGCTGCCAATGTTGTGCCGCTTCTTGTACAGCCTCATTTACTGACGTATCATTTGTAGCCGCAATGATGAGTGATGCATCATCTAAATCACGCGCTTCAAATTCTTTTTCACGCCACGTAATTTGCCCTAACTCGGCAAGAGGCAGTAATGATTCATCTAGAGTTGGACTAACAACGACAATATTAGCTTTAGCTGGAAGCAGTGAAGCTATCTTCTGTGTTGCTACGTGTCCCCCTCCAACAATTACTACAGTTTTATATTCAATATTGATGTGAATAGGAAAATAATTAGTCATGATTTTTCACCTTCTTACAAGCTGTTAACCAATTGTCAACAAGCTTTGGGTTAGATACGAAATGAAAATGCGTATAGCCAGCTACTAAATTTCCAGCTTGGTAGCCCTCTTGTTTGTTACCAAAACGGCCCTTCGTTTCATAGGCCGGCGTATTATGCGAGCCACTATATTTTGAATAGTGGAATTCATGCCCCTTTGCTTCTTCATCCGACCCAATTAAAAAATTATTTGGTGTGCCAGAAATTTCACGGTAACCGAGAGCCGCTAGCTTCGCTTGCATCGCTACTTCTCCTGGAATAACACCAACCATATCATAACGGTCACCATTGCTATTCGTAATAGCCTCCGTCAAATACATGAAGCCACCACACTCAGCTAATGTTGGTAGACCTTTGGCAACTGCTTCACGAATAGACTTTTTGGCAACCGAATTGTCCGCCAAAATATTTGCAAATTCCTCTGGGAAGCCTCCACCGATATACAATCCGTCTGCTTCAGCTGGAACAGGCTCATTTGCAAGTGGGGAGAAAAATTGCAGCTCAGCTCCTTTTGCACATAGTAGATCCAAATTCTCTTTATAATAGAAGTTAAAAGCTGCATCCTTTGCTACGGCAATGCAAATATTTTGCGAAGGTTGTTCATCAAAAAGTTGCCCTGATTCATGTAGAACAGGAGCCTTTGTTAATGCAAGCAATTGATCTAAATCAATGGTCTCAGCCATTAGAGCGCCTAGCTTATCAAAAAATGTATCTAGTTCCCCTCGTTCGATAGCAGGGACTAGTCCTAAATGACGACTAGGAATATCAATCCCTTCCTCACGCTTTAAATAGCCGATGACAGGAATACCACATTCCTGCTCAATAGCAGCCTTCGCTATTTCATAATGACCGACACTTCCGACTTGGTTAGCAATGACACCAACGATATTCGGTTGATCCGACAACAATTGAAAGCCTTTCACAACTGCCGCTACACTTCGTGCCATACTTGCACAATTGACAATTAAAATAACGGGGCTCTCTGTGACAACACTAATGTCTGCTGCAGAGCCAGCATTCGATAGCGGACTTTTGCCATCATAAAAGCCCATAACTCCTTCAATAATGGCAACATCAGCATCTTTACTTGCGCGTGCGACAATATCTCGCACTGCTTCATGTGAAAACATCCAACTATCGATATTACGTGATACACGTCCTGTAACAGCAGTATGATAAGTAGGGTCAATATAATCGGGACCACATTTAAAGCCTTGCACAATTTTGCCCTTTTCTTGTAACGCTTTCATTAGTCCAATGGTAAAGGTTGTTTTACCAACTCCACTACCAGTACCAGCAAGTACAAAGCGATTCGTTTGCATAGGCTTCCTCCTCCTTAAAATGTTAATCTAGCAACAGAGATTGTAGCATTGCCCGATTTTTTCTTTTCTAATACAAGTGACTCCACCTGCGCATAACGCATTGCTGCAGGCTCACTCACCCCGTATGCTCCTGTATATTTAAAAACGGTTTCCGATGGTGAAGGGAAATCAATTTCATTTAATTCCGCCGGTGAATATGTTACAAATTCCCAATCGTATTTCTTTGTTATTTCTAAGAAACATTGCTCATCCTTCTTTAAATCAATCGTGCATAGCGCTTTCACACTTTTTTTCGAAAGCTTCAGCTCTGCAAGGGTTTCATCAATGACCTGCTCAATTTCTTCCACTGCTGTCCCACGATTACAGCCCATGCCAAGCACCACCGATTTTGGTCGATAAATAACACCATTTTCTAGAAGCACTTCTTCTTTTGGGTCAATGATGCGGTCAGTAATGAGTAATGTCGCATGTGGTTTCGCTTCAATCGCATCATATGTTGACGGATAAATTTTAATTTGCTCTGGCATCGTTGTGTCACGCATCCACCAGTCACGTTCCCCCGTTTCCTGAACGATTGCAACGTGCTCCTCATTGACAACAGAGGCACTGACAGGTGTCAGTTTATCGGCACTATCCCATACCCAGCCAAAACGAGCACCAAATAAATCAACCGGAATAGTCTTTTGTACATCTGAGGCTGTCGTAATAATAGGATTTGCTCCAAGTGCTGCAGCTACTTCATGTGTCAGCTCATTGGCGCCACCTAAATGTCCCGATAACACGCTAATTACGTTTTCACCACGATCGTCAATGACAACAACGCCTGGATCTGTCTTTTTATCCTTTAAAATCGGTGCTATCATGCGGACAACTGCACCGAGTGAGATGATTAAAATTAAGCCTTTATATTGCTTAAAAAGAGTTGGCAGCAGTAAACGCACAGTACCTGTAAACATCTGAATATGCTTTTCAGCTTCATCACCCTGCTCAAATTTACTCATGTAATATAAGTCGCTCGCAGCAAAAGTATGCTGCAAGCGACGTCCGATTTGAACACCGTGCTTTGTAATGGCGACAACTGCATAAGGATTTCGTTGGTCAACTTCTGGCAATACGCCCTCTTGTAACTCAATCACTTGTTTTCACACCTTTTCTAAAGCCATGTGTAAAGGAAGCATCATATAATTTGGAGCGATATTGATCTTTATCATGAATAGTCGGATCTAATGCCCAGCCAGCTAAAATCATCGCATGCTTACGAATACCGTTGACACGCATTGCTTCATCCAGTTCAATTAATGTTGTACGGACGATTTTTTGATCTGGCCAAGAAGCTCGTTGAATAACAGCTACTGGTGTATCATCGGCCCAGCCAGCATTTTGTAATTCTTTTACTATTTTCTTTGTTAGCGTTGCGCTCAGGAATAAGGCAATTGTACAGTGGTGACTCGCTAAATCACGTAGCTTCTCAAATTCTGGAACAGGTGTACGTCCTTCGGCACGCGTTAAAATAAGTGTTTGTGTTAAATCAGGAATTGTTAATTCTGCCCCTATTGCCGCTGCTGAAGCGAAGACAGAGCTAACACCAGGAATAACCTCGTAGCCAATGCCTTCTTTTTTTAATAGAGCTACCTGTTCCATGATTGCTCCGTACATCGCAGGGTCTCCTGTATGCATACGAGCTACTATTTTACCTGCATTAACGCGATCTACCATGACCGCTACCATTTCCTCTAAATGCATACCTGCTGTACGAATAACCTCTGCATCTGGTCTTGCCTTTGCAATAAGGTCCTCATTCACTAATGAATCTGTATACATGACAACGTCTGCTGTTTGTAGCATATGTAGACCTTTTACTGTAATTAAATCTGGATCACCAGGACCAGCGCCGACAATATATATTTTCTTCATTATTTACGCACCACCATTAACGTTAAATATTCTAAATCGACACCGTCTAGCTCCCGTACATCCCAAATGATTTCCTCGTCAGATGTTACTTTTGTTACGACCGATGCCTTATCAAGTAAATCTAAATCGCGTAGCACCTCAAGCATTAAATCAATAACTTTCGCTACTTTTATAAACACTACTGCATCGTGACTTTCAATCGCTTCACGCATAGCATCATAGTCATCATGGGCAGGGACAATGGCAACACGGTCATCGCCATCTGCTAGCGCAATCCCAAGTCGGGATGCTGAACCATTGAACGAAGAAATTCCAGGAACCGTTCGGATTTCAACATTAGGGTGCATGTCCTGCATAAGCTTCATCATATGGATGAACGTACTATATAATAATGGGTCACCTTCTGTTACGAATGCGACGTCCTTACCTTCTTTTAATTTCTCATAGACAAGTTCCACTGATTTCGTCCATTCGCGTTCTAATACAGCCTCATCCTTTGTCATTGGAAATACTAGGCCAAGCATATCTTTTTCTTCTGGGTTAATGTAGACATCTACGATACGATGTGCATAGCTTTTACTGCCCTTTAGTTTTTTCGGATAGGCAATAACAGGAGATTCTTGAATAACACGGAATGCCTTAACTGTAATTAACTCTGGATCGCCAGGACCTACGCCCAAGCCATATAAAATACCAAGATTACTCATGATTTTCTTCCTTTCGATATGCAGAAATAATGTAAATAGGATTTAATGGGACAAAACGTGTCATATCTAATATTGGTTTACTGCGCGCAAGCTGTGCCTGCAATATGTCTACAGCAAAGCCACAAGACTTAAACGCTTCGACTGCTTTATATAAATTTTCAATTGTTGCAGCATTCAGGACAATACGACCATTTGGCTTTAAGCGTGTACAACACAATTGTAATAACTCCACCATTTCTCCTCCAGTGCCGCCGATAAAAATCGCATCCGGATCAGGGAAGTTTTCAAGTCCTGCTGGCGCTTTACTATGAATAGCTGTCATATCTACACGGAACTTTTGCTGATTTTGCAGACAATTTTCTAAATCGGGTGCATTTTTCTCCACGGCAAATATTTGACCTTCTGGCGCAAGCTTGCCTGCCTCAATGGCCATCGAACCCGTACATGTGCCAACATCCCAAACGACGCTATCCTTTTGTAGCTGCATCGCTTGTAAACTTAAGACACGAATTTCTTTTTTCGTAATCAACCCTTTGTCTGGCTTACGCTGTGAGAATTCTTCATCATCAATACCAAGTGCATAGTGTTTCGGTACTGAAGTTTGCTGTAAAATGACAACATTTAACGGAGAAAAATTAGTCACTTCTAATTCATCAAGCGAATACCAGCCGAATTTTTCGTTTGTGCCCTGCAAATTTTCTGCCACAAATGCACGATATTCTGTCATGCCAAAATGCTTTAAATAACGTGCCAACTCATTCGGATTATTCTCTGCATCTGTTAGCAACGCCACTTTCTTTTTACCATCAATGCGTTGTGCTAAGCCTTTCATGGAACGCCCATGAATACTTGTAACATAAGCATCCTGCCAGCTTTCCCCCATCTTTGAAAAAGCAAGCTGCACAGAGCTCATATATGGATACACGTCAATGTCTAGCTTTTTCGCTAAATAACCACCGATTCCGTAAAATAATGGATCACCTGACGCTAAAATAACTGTAGTTCTTGTTTCTGCAGATAATCTTTCGACAAGTGCTGAAAGACCACCTTTTATTAACATTTTTTCACCCGTGAAATTCGGGAAAAATTCTAGGACACGCTCCCCACCAACAAGTACCTCACAGTCTTCAATCCACTGTACATATTGCGGTAGTAAGCTTTCTTGCCCGTTATCCCCGATCCCAATCAATTTCATCGATCGATGCAATGTCATCAGCCCTTCCTAATAATTGTCCCTGCATCGAATAAATCGATGTGGATAGCGTTAATCCGCCTTTAATATGATGTAATGAAGAATAACAGCAAGCTTCACATAAGTGGTGGAAGAATGCATCATAGCCCTTTTCTGCCATAATTTCTCCAACCTGGGAAGCAGTGTTTGCCTCTCGTACGTTCGTAATAGTTTCTTCATCTGCACCTATATCCACTGCTAATTGTGCTAAAAAGTTAAAATCAATAGGAGCACTTTTCGAGTGCACCATCATGACACCTTGTGCTACCTTCGAGAATTTCCCCATCATCCCAACAAGCGATACTTGCTCCATACCAAGTCGTTTACAATGCTTTAATGTAAAGCCTACAAAATCGCCCATTTCTATAAACGCTTCCTCTGGTAAATGCGGGTACTGTGCCATCGCATACTTTTCACTACGTCCACCAGTCGTGACGACTAAATGCTTACAACCAGCTTCTTTTGCAACACTAATTGCTTGGACGATGCTGGCCATATAGGCAGAACTCGAAAAAGGCACGACGGTTCCCCTTGTGCCTAAAATAGAGATGCCTCCTATAATACCAAGTCGCCCATTTAACGTTTTTTTCGCAATTTCCTCACCCTCAGGGACGGAAATAACTACGTTAACGCCTCGTTTAATTTGAAATTCATCAAGTACACCTTGTACAGTACTATGAATCATCTTCCGTGGTACAGGATTGATAGCTGCTTCTCCAACAGGTACTGGTAAGCCGGGCTTTGTTACACGCCCGACACCAACTCCACCGTCCAGATGAATGCCTGGTATATCTGACCAGCTTACTGTGCCAACAATGAGTGCTTTATGTGTTGCATCCGGATCATCACCAGCATCTTTAATCGTTTCACAGCTAACAGCATCATGCTGAAATGTACATTTTTCTATCGTAAAGGTTGCATCTCGTCCAATTGGCAAATGAATCGTACTCGTTTCTTGCTCTTCATTTGTAATTAAAGCGAGTAATGCGGCCTTCGTTACTGCAGTTGCACAGGACCCCGTTGTATAACCGTGACGCATGTCTTTAGGATCCTTTTTAGGCTTCCGCTCCATTATTTTTTCGCCTGTTCATCCGCTAAAAGTGAGACAGCATTCAATGCGGCAACCGTCACTGTACTACCGCCTTTACGACCAACATTTGTAATATACGGAATACCTTCTAGTTTTAATAACTCTTCCTTCGATTCAGCAGCTGATACGAAGCCAACTGGCATACCGATAATTAAATCTGGTTTCGCTAAGCCTTCTTTGATTAAACGAATTAATTCTAGCAATGCTGTTGGGGCATTCCCAATTGCATAAATGCCACCTTCGTGTAATTTAGCTGCCTTTTGCATAGAAATAATTGCACGTGTTGTGTTTTGTTTTTTCGCCTCAATTGATACGTCTTCATCAGCGATATAACAGTGTAAATCGCCACCATGCTTTTGGAAGCGTTTTTTCCCTGAACCACTTTCAATCATTTGCACATCTGCAATAACATGGCGGCCAGCAAGGATTGATTGAATACCGGCCTCAAGTGCTCCCGGTGTAATAATTACGCTACGCCCTAATTCAAAGTCTGCAGAAGCATGAATGATGCGACGTACAACTTTCCACTCATCCTCTGAGAAATTATGCTCGCCCATTTCCTCTGCAATAATAGAGAAACTGTAATCGTAAATTTTATCTGGGTCTACTGTTAATGGTTTGAAATCTGTTTTAAAGTCCATTTGGATTGCCTCCTAAAGTGTGTTTTGTACAGCTTGAAGTACGTCTTCAAATGTAGAATATTGCTGTCCGTATTTTATATTTGGTCTTGCAATTAAAATCGTTTCGATGCCACATGCAAGGGCTGCCTCTAGCTTTTCATCCACCGAGCCAACCTTGCCGCTTTCTTTCGTAATCATCAACGTCACATCATATTGACGAAAAAGTGCTTCATTTAATTCCTTTGAAAAAGGGCCCTGTATGGCAACAATATCTCTTTGTGCCACACCAAGTGCTTCGCATTTTTCCATGTTATCGAGTCGAGGAAGCATACGCGCAATTACTCGTGTATTTTCTAAACCATGTAATACCTTTGTAAAGGTTGCTAGTGTTTTACTGCCCGTCGTTAGCATTATGACACCACGTTTTTCTGCTGCTAAATGGGCTGCCTCGTCGTAATCCTTCACAATCGTAATTAGTGGATGTGCATAATGCTCATGAGCACGTTCATAGCGAATATACGGAACATTTGCTTGCTCAGCTGCCACCATAGCATTTTTTGAAGCTTCTTCAGCAAATGGATGAGAGGCATCTACCACTAAACGGTATCCTCGCTCTGTAATAATCGTTGCCATTTCGTCCGCCGTTAAACGACCGACTAAATAAGAAAGGCCTACTTCAGCAAGGCTAGAAGCAGCTGATTCAGTAACGACCGTTGCTGTTACAGCGTAACCCGCTGACTGGATTTCAAGTGCTAGATTTCTAGCATCGCTCGTCCCTGCTAACATAAAAATCATTTCACTGGCTCCTCTTCATGGTGGTGATGATGGTGATCATGGTCGTGATGATCATGGTCATGATCGTGGTCATGATGGTGATGATGATGCGCATGTCCATGTACTGCTGCATAAGCACGATAATTTTCTAAATCTTGCATACCAGTTGACGTGCCATTTACAGCTTGCTCAATACGTTCTAATAGTACATTTTGTAAACGCTCATGATAGCCAAAATAGTTAGCAATTTGAATAGCACAGTCCGGATATTTTTCGTTAAATTGCTTACACATACCGTTCATACGTTCCATTAGGATACCTGTGAATAAAAAATACGGTAGCATAATAATTTTTTTAGCACCGAGCTTCACACAACGCTCAATTCCTTCTTCAACACGCGGATCAGTGACACCCATAAAGGCACTTTCCACATACTTAACCGGTAGTTTTTCCCATAACAAGCGTGTAATTTTATAAAAATCACCATTTGCTGCAGGATCACTACCACCACGTGCAATTAATAAAATAGCAGTATCTTCATGTTGTTCTTCAGCATTGAAGCCGATTTCAGCTAAACGGTCTTCTAAAATAGCAAATATTTCTTCATGGATACCGATTGTTTGACCATATGTGAACGTTATATTTGGATAATGCTCGCGTGCATGTTCGATTTCTGCTGGAATATGTAGTTTTGAATGTCCAGCATGAAGAAGAATAATCGGAATAACATGCACCTCTGTAGCACCCTTTTTCACACAGTTCGTAATACCTTCCTCAATATTCGGCGAAGCGAATTCTAAAAAACATGTTTCAACTAAAAAACGTTCATCAATACGAGGCGTCATTTGCTTGATAAATGTGCGTACCTCTTCATTTCCTGCTTCTAAACGGCTCCCGTGGCCGACAAATAAAATTGCTTTCATCTCATTACCCCTCACTAGTCGCCGCATGGAGCTGGCTCTACTTTTATTTTTGAAGACATATCCTGATACGTAAAATGTAGGATCTTTTTCACACGCTTGAAGTATTTAAACAAACGTTCATTTGGATGTGCATTTGCTTTATATTCATCGATAATGTCGGTGATAAGTGGTATGAGCTGTTCAGGCTCTAATCCCTCAACAACAGGCTGGGCCGCATGTGCTGTACGACCAACCGGCTTGGCACCAATAAAAACATCAAATTTACTTTTACGATAAACAATGCCAATATCATCAAATACGGCTCGATAACATGCCATACCGCAGCCGTTAAAGCCAATATTTAATGTTTTCGGTAACGCCATACCCCCAAGCTTTTCTTGAATCTCTTCTGCATAAGGAATCGAATCGACCTTTTCTCCGTAACAGAAGTCACAAGCCTTTAACGAAAGTACGTCACCAAGTGGTGCAAGTAAAAAGCCAACTTCACGGAGCTTTGTTGTAATTTTTTCAGGCTCAGACGTTGGAATTTTCAAATGAATTTGATGGTCTGGTGTATACTCCATCGTCCCTTCCTCACCAACTACTTCAGCTAATGTCATCATTTGTTGCGGCGTAAAGAACTTATTGGCTACCCCAGGACTAACCGCTAATTCAAAAACAGATTCGATTTTTTGTTGAACGAGCTTGGGTGTTACTTTCACAGCGCTCGTACCCTTCACCAAAGCAAGAGCTGCTGTTGCCATTTCAAGTGACGATTTTTTAGGCTTTAGTTGTGGTCTAATGGCTAAACTGGGCTTTATACGATTGGCGTTAGGATCTGTCGCAAAATCATTACGCGCTGCTCCTGTTTCTTGATTCATCGCCCATGGTTCATTTTCTTCCTTGAGTCGTTGATGTGGTCGTAACGGTTGTTTTTCATCACCAAGTGTATATTTCCGCTGATAACCACGTGGCGTAATCATCTTATTGTCGTAGAAGAATGTTGTTGAATTCCCAATAATAACTGTCGTTAACATGCCGATATCATGTTCAAGCATTTCTGCTAAAGTCGTCATCGTTATTTCCTGACGATCACGATATGCACTTTTCACAAGTCCAACCGGTGTCTCTGGCGAACGATATTCCAATAAAATTCGTTGCGCCTCTACGATTTGTCTAGTACGACGCCCACTTTTCGGGTTATAAAGAGCAATAACAAAATCCGCCATCGCTGCTGCTTCTACTCTTTTTGCAATTAAATTCCAAGGTGTTAAATGGTCACTTAAACTAATGGTACAGGCGTCATGCATAATTGGAGCACCTAGTAAACTCGCACACGAATTAATAGCTGAAATACCTGGAACAATTTCTACCTCGATACCAGTGGCTTCTGTCCAGCCTAGCTCGATTAATACCTCATACACTAATCCTGCCATTCCATAAACGCCGGCATCTCCACTGGAAATAACCGATACGATACTTCCAGCCTCTGCTTGACGTACCGCTTCCTGTGCACGTGAAACTTCCTCCGTCATACCAGTACTAATAATCGACTTTGCACTAACTAAATCCTGAATAAGTTCAACATAGGTTTTATAACCAATGATCATATGACTTTGTTGCAGTGCCTCTACAGCACGAGTCGTAATATGTTTAAAGTCTCCAGGGCCAAAGCCAACTACGAAAATCTTACCTTTTTGCGCCATTTTGTTACCCCTCTTTCACCTTTTCAATACCTTTAATGGCTGTTGTTTGTGCTGTACGCTGTAACGAACCTTCCTGTAATGTAAAGACATGTTCATTATGTAACGACTCATGATTTAAATCTTGTACGAGCGCTCTCGCATGCTCCGTTGTTGGCACACGGTACCAATTTCCCTGAGGATAAGCAATGACAACACAAGCATCCTTACACCTGCCATTACAGCGGGTTCTTGTCGTATGTATTTCCTGATCAAGAGCTAGTAACTGTATTTCATCACGAATTGCCTGAGTAATATCCTCAGCATCTTTTTTCATACAGCTACTACCATTGCAAATAAAAAGATGCGTTTTCATCCCCTCTAAATTCCAAGTTGTCATAGTTGTTCTCCTCTCATTTGCTTTTAGGAAAAGAAAAACCTTTACTCTAGACGAAGAGTAAAGGTTTGTAGAAGCCAAATAAAAACGAATATATACAGGTACTCGCTCTTGCTTCAACTTCTCCCTCCGAAAAGTTTGCATGCATCATCACATAAGCAGGTTTCCTGACTTAAGCTTCCTTTTACTTTCGCACCTTCCTAGTTTTCACTAGTGGCATCCGCGATTTCATCAGCTATTACAGTAGCGGGGGCTGTATCGGACTTTCACCGATTTCCCTATTATCTTGAAAAAATTCAAGCACTTATGGATGTTTTATATGAATTTTTAATATATCAAGTATGCCTCGGCATAATTCCGTGACAGCCGTGGAGGCTTTAACTTCTTTCAGCAGGTTCAGGTGTTTTGACACCCACTGAAAAGAACTTAAATCAGCATTCCTTCTATAGCTAACACTTCACTTTCGCTACAAAGGCGTTTGCTGAAAGAATTTTCATGTAATTTAAAACTGTTTCTATCATAGCTTATTTTTTTAAAATTTCAACATTACTTTCTTAATTTGTGACAATTTTTTTAAAATTCTATAGAAAAACGCGACATTCTTTTTTGTTTTATCTAAATTTTCGATATAGACTATCAATTTTAAATTTTTTCATAAAAATGATAGCATATATATGGAAATTCATGTTACACTTTGTCGTGAAATCTCACAACTTCATCTTTTTTCGGTGCGAATTGTTCAGCTTTTCGCTTAAAAGGGAAGCCGGTTCAAATCCGGCGCGGTCCCGCCACTGTACTAGGGAGTTTTATGGAGAATGTCACTGTCCAAAGGATGGGAAGACCTATAAAACGTTGAACTAAAGCCAGGAGACCTGCCGAAAAATATGTGATCGTTTCAACCTACGAGGATGGGTGTGCGGCTTAGCAGATTAGAATTTTATTTGCTTTTTTAGCTATGCACTTTTCCACTATCGGAGAAGTGCTTTTTTCATTCAGAAGAGAATCCGTCTCCAGGTAGATGAGTACAGATATGGTTCCAACCGGGTCAAAACACCTACTGAATGAAAAAAAGCCTCTGGCGGATGTCACGGACTTTGAAAGGAATGCACAATTCAAAATCCGGACGCATTGTTTATCTGTGCGAAAGCGAAGCGGCAGCTACAAATGTTTTCTGTAGCGAAAGCGAAGCGGCAGCTACAAATGTTTTCTGTAGCGAAAGCGAAGCGGCAGCTACAATTACGCCAAGGCCAAATTGGATCGATCGCATACTAATTCGAAAAAGTTAAAAGCTAGGAGGAGAGATTCTTGAAATTTTCAGGTTGGAAGCTTAGTTATTTCTTATTGGCATTTTTATTCGTGCCAAATCGTGCATTTGCGATGCATATTATGGAGGGTTTTTTGCCAATTGAATGGGCGATTTTTTGGTGGGTCATATCGATTCCATTTATTATTTTAGGATTACGTTCTATTCGAAAAACCATTGAAGAAAATCCTGAAACAAAAATGATATTAGGGCTATCGGGTGCCTTTGCCTTTGTACTATCTGCCTTAAAAATCCCTTCTGTAACAGGGAGTTGCTCACATCCAACTGGAGTTGGACTTGGAACAGTTCTTTTTGGACCATTAGCGATGAGTGTTATCGGGACAATCATATTATTATTCCAATCTTTACTGTTAGCACACGGTGGGCTTACAACATTAGGGGCAAATACCTTTTCTATGGCAATTATGGGCCCTATTATCGCTTACTATGTATTTAAGGGCTCACAAAAAATGGGATTATCATTTTCAGTAGCCGTCTTTTTAGCAGCAATGCTTGGTGACTTAGGTACATATGTTGTCACTTCAGTGCAACTAGCTCTTGCCTTCCCTTCTGAGGTCGGAGGCTTTATGGCTTCATTCACAAAATTTGCTGGTATTTTTGCGCTAACACAAATTCCTCTTGCTGTTAGTGAAGGAATTTTAACAGTGATTGTTATGAACTTCCTGAAAAAATACAATGTGAGTGAATTAAAAACTCTACGTGTTTTCTCAACAAAGGAGGCACACTAACATGAAAAAAAACCTACTGCTCTTAGCCATTGTTGTGTTTCTAGCAATTATCCCCCTATTTATTCAAAAAGGTGCAGAGTTCGAAGGGGCTGATGGCGAAGCGGAAGCAGCAATTAGTGAAATTGATGCTAACTACGAGCCATGGTTTGAAAGCTTATGGGAGCCACCAAGTGGTGAAATTGAAAGCTTATTATTCGCATTACAAGCTGCTATTGGCGCTGGATTTATCGGCTATTTTATTGGCTTAATGCGCGGCAAACATAAAGAGGGTTAAGCGATGTTACTCATTGATAAGTATGCTTATTTGAATAAATTAGCGTCTGTTCATCCGTTAGAAAAAATGACGTTATCCCTTGGACTACTTATATTGTCGCTTATCATGAGAGATGAACGAATTTCACTCATTACATTTTTTGTGATGAGTGCTTTTATCATTTTAGGTGCAAAAATCCCTGCAAAATATTACGCTAAATTGCTATTGCTACCCGGATTTTTTTTACTATCAAGTTTAGTGTCAATTTTAATTTCTATAGCGCCAACAACTAGCACGTTACCAACGTATATTTGGTCATTTTCACTTAATAATTGGACGATTTTTATCGGCAGAGCGAGCCTCGGAACAGCGCAACAGCTTTTTTTCATCGTCCTTGGCAGCATTAGCTGTTTGTATTTTTTAATTCTCACAACATCAGTCCAATCTATTTGTTACGTGCTTCGACAATGGCGAATTCCAACTCTATTTGTAGAGCTAGTAGAGCTAACGTATCGTTTTATTTTTATCTTTTTAGATAGTATGCAAAAAATTCATCTTGCCCAGCAGGCTCGTCTAGGATACAGCTCCCCTATACAGTGGCTTCGTTCGGTATCAATGTTAATTGCAGCTTTATTTGTCGAGATGTTCCAACGCAGTCGTGAACTAAACAATGCGATGGAAGCCCGTGGAGGCGAAACTGTTTATTGGCAAAACGATGTTATCTATAACACGAAAAATTGGATAGGTATTGCTACTATTTTTATACTCCTCATCATTTATGGAGGTTTTTTCTGATGACAGATTTATACTTTGATTTAACACATTTATCCTACGCTTATGCAGATGGAACTTATGCACTAACAGATATTACACTTCAAATTCCAAAGGGGAAAAAAATCGCTTTACTTGGTCATAATGGAGCTGGAAAATCAACGTTATTTCAGCATTTAAATGGTATTTTGAAGCCTACCGCTGGAAGTATATCCTTTTGTGGCAATGACCTGAACTATAGTAGAAAAGCATTAAAACAATTACGCCAACAGGTTGGTATTGTTTTTCAGGATGCCGACAATCAGCTTTTTTCTGGCACAGTTAAGCAAGATATTGCATTTGGTCCTTTGAATCTTGGCTGGACAACTGAAAAAATTGAAAAGAAAATTGCGTGGGCCGTCGCTCAAACCGAAGTCGAAGCATTGCTAGATAAACCGATCCATTTTTTAAGTGTTGGACAGAAAAAACGTGTCGCAATGGCAGGAGTACTTGCAATGGAACCATCCGTTTTATTATTAGATGAACCAACAGCTGGACTAGATAATTATTATAGTGCACAAGTTTTACAGTATTTAGAAACATTAGAGAACGGTGAACGAACAATTTTACTGGCAACACATGATATTTCATTAGCTTATGAATGGGCAGATCAAATAATCGTGATGGAAGCTGGGACAATTATTTATAATGGAGATCCAGTTGCAATGTTCTTCCAAGAAGATTTGCTTGAAAGAGCCCATCTTGAACGACCATGGGTCTTTGAAATGGCCATTGCCTTGCAAAAGAAAAAGTTATTTAAAAAAAACATTAAAATGCCTCGTTCGAAGGAAGATTTGCACAGACTTCTTGAGCAGCTTTAAGATAATTTGTTCATAGTTAATTGAATCTGTGCTCCTACTCCCATCTCACAAATCGAGTAGAATGTTTCGACCACTCTTCTCATATTTTTATAATGGGATAAATATGAGAAGAGTGGTGATTTTGGAAAAATATATACTTATTACGAAACTTTTCTATCAGTCATCCGTATTAGTATAGATGTCACAAATATTTGGCACACTCAAGGAGGGAAAACAGTTGAAAAACTGGAAGAAAAAATCAGTTGCTTTAGTAGCATCTGCAGCACTAATGGTTCCTGCTACTTCTGCCTTTGCTGAAGCGCCACAAAAAACAGCGAAGAACCAAGAGTTAGTGAAAGTAGCTAGCAATAAGGATCAAACATCTAAGAATCAAAAAGAATGGATTAGTCAGGATACGATTATCGTCAAACATTCCGGTCTTGATAAGAATGTGCACAAAAAAATTGGCGCAAAAGTGATCCGCTCTATTCCTTCATTAGGATACGATGTTATCCAACTGAACAAAGGAACAGATTTGGAAAAAGCAGTTTCATACTATGTGAAACAAAAAGGAGTTAAAAAAGTATCTCCAAGCTACGTGTATCATTCCTTTGGCACAGAAGTAGATCCAAAGAAACAGGATATGTACCATTTGAGTCTACTTCAAATTGATAAAGCTCTAGAATTAGCAGGCAACAATGATGTAAAAGTAGCCGTTATCGATGGTGGTGTGGATTTTAAGCATCCAGATTTAAAATCTCAAGTGTTACCGCCATATAATGCAGCAGCCCCAGCCAATAATCCTTATCCAAACGACCACGGAACACATGTGGCTGGAATTGTTGGTGCAGCAAAAGATAATGGGATTGGAGGCCATGGGATTAATCCAAACGCTAAGATTCTTCCAATTGATGTATTTAACGGAAAAGAAGGTACTACCGATTACTTCATAGCACAAGGAATCCTTTACGCGATTGAGCAAAACGCAGATGTTATCAATATGAGCCTTGGCGGCTATGGAGAATCTCCATTAGTGAAGGAAGCTGTTCAAAAAGCGATTGATAAAGGCATTACCGTTGTAGCAGCTGCTGGAAATGAATCGACAGATGAATACTTCTTCCCTGCTTCATTCGAAGGCGTTATTAGTGTAGGATCTACGAATGAAAGAAACAAACTATCAAGCTATTCAAACTATGGTCCATCAGTTGACCTTGTAGCTCCAGGTGAAGACATTTACAGTACAGTTCATGATGAGAAAAAAGGATCATCCTTTGTAAAATTTAGTGGAACATCGATGGCTTCTCCTGTTGTTGCAGGTGTGGCATCCCTACTAAAATCAAAATATCCAAATTTAAAGCCTTATGAAATAGAAGCTATTCTCGAAATGACCGCAAAGGATTTAGGTGAAAAGGGCTATGATCTGACATATGGACATGGCCTTGTAGATCCTGTGAAAGCATTACAGTTTAATATTAATAATCTACCAAAACAGTATTCTGAAACAAAAGAAGAGCGCTTGAAAAACGCAAAAGTCCTTAAAAAAGATATAGTAAATACTGAAAAAGGTGAATTCAAGTTACCAGACGAAAAGAAATGGTACAAGGTGGAGCTAGATGCAAATGAGTATGCTCAACTGACATTAAAAGGTGCAGACAAATATGATTATGCATTTGATTTATACTTCTACCCTGAAGGTAATAAAAAAGAAGTAGAACCAATTAACGTCAATGATGTACGTGTAGGCAAGCAAGAAGGATACCTATATAAAGCAGATCAAAAAGGAACCCTTCTTATTGGCGTTAAAGATCATAATGGCAGCTATAGCTCGAAAGGTAATTCAAACTACGTATTCACGGCTCAAACAACTAAAAAATTACCAATTGATGCTTTAGATATGGAACATATGGCGAAGATTGAAAAATTCCCATTCAGTACAGCCGGGAAAAACTATACCCTACTTTCTGAAGATCATCTAGGTGATAAAGATTATTTTACATTTTCAGTGAATGAACCAACGACACTGAAATTTGATTTAGCTGGGATTCCAGGTGTTTCTGCTTCTATGGAGCTTTATCTAAAAGAAGATTTAGTTAATGTTCCGTCAGAGGAGGAAGATGATGAAGGATTAAATGAGGCCTACCCAATCCGAGCATCTTACGGCACGGATAAAGGCGATGGCGTCAACTTAGTTGTCGATGCTGTACCTGAGGAAGAGTATGTAATAAGCGTATCTAATGAAAACGGTATGAATTTTTCACTTGATATGTTCTTTGGCGGCGGTATTGAAACTGAGCAAACTGTTAGTGAATCCATCATTCCTTACACATTAAAAGGTGAAGTCGTTACCCTTCCTAAGGATGAAGACGGACTTTCATCAAATGGCGGAATGCAAGAAGACAACGTACAAAAGGAAATTTTACCTTTAACGGAGTATAAAGCAAAGAAACGTAATCAACTAAATGATTTCATGAATATATTCATGAATCCAGATGCTATGGGACAACCGGAAAATGTTGACCAAATCATGAGCCAAGCAATTCGTTTTGATATTGGTAAAGATCAAAAAGCATACTTCCAAACAGAAGATGATCAAGATTACTTCGCATTTACAGCTAAAGAAGATGCCGTATATGGTTTCCAAATTCAAAAGGGTTTAAACCAATCTCCAGCCGGTACTGTATTCGAATATGATGAGGAAACAAATGAATTAATCCCAGTTTCTTCATTAACGAATGATATGGGGTTACTCAGTCTACTTTTTGGATCAGCAAGTGATCCAAACGATGCAAAGGCAATTGCATTGAAAAAGGACAAAACATATGTAGTACAAGTGATGAATTTTGGTGATCGTTCTGCTGAACCATATACACTTAAAACTAGTAAAATGGCAGCAATTCCAGAAGACGATAATAGAAGTAATAACACACCAACCACTGCAACAACGATAAAACCTGGTATTACTTATAAAGATCATCTCATTTATCAAGATGATACTGATTTCTACTACTATAAACAACAGGGGAAAGATGAAGTCATGAGTCTTCTTATTTCTTCTGTACCATATACTAAAGAACAGCTAGCTCAATTACCTAATGAACTTCAAAATGACTTGAAATTTTCAGGCTCTATTATAGAAGATACAAATGGTAATATGGAAATCGATCCACATGAAATGGCTACTGAAATACCATTTGGACAAGGTGAAGACCTACTTCAAATGCTACTTGGTCTTGGAGGAACAACAGATGTAAATACTTCTTTTAAAGCCAAAAAAGATCACGGTTATTTTATTGTTCTTAACGGAAGCAATGTAGGACAAGTATCAATCCAGCCATATACTTTAACTTTGTTTGATCATAAAAAACAAGATGAGGATGCAGATTCTAAGTTAGTTAATGGTATACCGACAAAACCAACTGTACTTACGAAAAAAGATGATAAATGGGTAGCTACTCAATATTTAAATGCTGGTGTTCCATTTGGTGATAAGGACTATTTTGAATTTAATAACGACAGCAAACGCAATGTGTCCTTCTCTCTTCAAACAGAAAAAGCACTAGATGGTGTCATCCGTATTATTGATGCAAAAGGAAAAACAGTTGAAACTTTAGATCTTTACGGAGCTGGAGATGCTGAAGTAGGTACAGTCGAACTGGATAAAGGCACTTACTATATTGAAGTAAGTGAATATTACGGCAAAGCTAGTACTCAACCATATACACTTGAAATAAAATAAGATATACCCTTGGGCTGAAAAACGAACTTTTAAGAACAATAGACTTTTCAGTTGAAGGTAGTGTAATAGCTGCAAGATTTAAGTTTTCAAAAAAATGAAGGTTTATCCCCTAGATGATGAAAAATCTAGGGGATTTTTTATATAGAGATGATCTACCCTTTCTATTCGACCTAATTTAAACTTGGCTTTTCCCCTAAATATTGTGCCACCTTTTGCACAATATGCTTCCAATTTAATTCCGCCCTTGCGAATGCTTGGAGATGTTCACACGTATCCCCTAGTAAAGCTTCCTGTTTCGTTACTTGCTGCAATGTCTGCCCAACACCTTCCCAATCATGTGTCGGATGAATTGTTCCATAGCGTTGATTATGAGTAATATCCAAAGCCCCATCTACATCAGTCGAAACAATGTAACAACCATTCTTTGCAGCCTCAGCAAATACATGAGCATAGCATTCTACTAAAGAGGTAAGGCAAAAAATTTTAGCCTTTCTATACTCCTCCTCCAATTGCACCTTATCATAAATCGGTCCCAAAATAATGACCCGTGCCGCAAATGGGTTTCCATCAAGTACGTTCAGCAGCTCCTGTCTAAACGCCTCTGACATGGGACCTACTAACCGAAATTCCCAATCTGAAAGTTGTGCAGCTAAAAATGCTTTGACTGCTAAAAGAATTTGTTTTTCAGGAGCATCTAATCGGCCAACCGTTAGTATTCTATTTTCTTTTTCTTTATATGAAACCGGCTCTGTTTGAAATAGCTCATAAAAACCATTAGGAATACGTTTAATATCTAAATTTAAAAATTCATGAATAGCGTTTTGAATGGATTCACACTCAGAGGAAAGTACATCACAAAGCTGGAGTAACTCTGAAAAATAAGGATAGGTTTTTAATCGATTTAACCAAAAACGATTAACATCTAGTTTCATATAAATTTTTCCGTTCGGATTAAATTTTTTATAGGTTTTTAATATCGACAAATACGATGGATACGGTCCTATTGCAAATGCAATATCGATGTCCTTTGCATGCTCTATTAAATAGGTATTCATATTATCAACATAGTCATCCTCAAACGGAATATGTTGAAAAGTAACAGCAGGAAAATTTTGTTTCAATAATATCTCATTCATTTCCGTCGTCAAAATACTAACATCATAACCTAAATATTCACCTAACAAAATCGGAACAAGGCACAAATCTTTGAAAATATGTGCGTCGGAAAGCTTATACGATTCCACGCTACATATGAAGGCTATCTTTTTTGACATAACATCCCCCTTTTTAAAATGAAGTGGTTTCCTTAAATTATGATTTTTCGTTGAATAACGTGAAAAGAATAGTATAAGCACCGTGAATACACTAGTAAAATCACCTTATTTTCAATGTGCTTTCTCTCTTTTAAATAACAACGAATCTAAACAATTGCCTATAGAACAGCACTTGCAACGCATATTGTAATAAAGAATCCTTTATGTCAATCAAAGCTAACAGCATTAAAACTTTGCTTACGCCTATCGAACATTTTTTACTAACAATAAAAGAATCGAGGGTTATACATGAAAATCAGCTTTTTATCACCTGCCTATAATAGTGAAGAGTGGATTTTAACAATGTTGGAAAGTATCCCGAAAGAATACGCCTATGAAATTATCGTTTGCGATGATGGCTCCACCGACAATACTGTAGCCCTATTAAAGGACTATCAAAAAAACTGCCCTGCCTTGAAAATCATTAACCATCCAACTAATTTGGGTGCTAGTGTAGCCTATAATCGTTGTATTGCCGAAGCTACAGGTGATTATATAGCTATCATTGATAGTGATGATCACTATTTACCCGCTATTGGAAACGTCTTAGCACAAGTAGATGGTCAGTTTGATATTTACTACTACAACATGTTAACAAAGGCTGGCTACACATTTATAAAAGATGAATCTAATCGATATACTTTACCTGGACAATTTAAAATTATTCGAAGAAGTTTTGTAGGTGATGCAACCTTTACCATAAGAAAAGATATTGCCGGGGATTGGGATTTTAATTGTGCCTTAATGGATAAAAATCCGACCAGCAAATATACAAATGAATTGGCATATTGGTATAACTTCCCGAGAGAAAATTCTGAATATGATTTACATCGAAGAGGATTAAAATAAAATAGTACTCCATACATGTAAGAGGTGTGAAACAATACAATGTTTAAAGATAAAGTTCTTCTCATAACTGGAGGCACAGGCTCTTTTGGTAATGCGGTATTAAGGAGATTTTTGAATACCGACATTAAAGAAATACGCATCTTTTCAAGAGATGAAAAAAAGCAAGATGATATGCGTAAACTCTATCAACATCCGAAAATCAAATTTTTTATCGGCGATGTACGTGACATCCAAAGCATTTACAATGCGATGTATGACGTCGATTTTATTTTTCATGCTGCAGCTCTAAAGCAAGTCCCCTCTTGTGAATTTTTCCCACTGGAGGCAGTTAAAACAAACATCATCGGCACCGACAATGTTTTAACGGCTGCTATTCAAACCGGTGTTAAAAAAATTATTTGCCTATCTACTGATAAGGCTGCTTATCCAGTAAATGCAATGGGCATATCAAAGGCCATGATGGAAAAAACGTTTATTGCTAAGTCAAGAATGGTCCATCCAGATCAAACATTGATTTGCGGTACACGGTATGGCAATGTCATGGCTTCACGCGGCTCTGTTATTCCTTTATTTATCGAACAAATTAAAGCTGGCAATCCTTTAACGATTACAGATCCAAAAATGACACGCTTTATGATGAGTCTTGATGAAGCAGTAGAACTAGTTTTATATGCCTTTTCACACGCAGATAACGGAGACATTATGGTACAAAAATCACCAGCTGCATATATTGAGGATTTAGCACAGGCTTTACTAGAAATATTTCAGGCACAAAATAAGATACAAATAATCGGAACACGGCATGGTGAAAAGATTTACGAAGTGTTATTAACGAAGGAAGAAGCCGCAAAGGCACTCGATATGGGGAATTTTTATAGAATCCCTGCAGATAATCGAGATTTAAATTATGGGAAATATCTTGATGAGGGTTCTCCTAAAATTACGCTAACCGATGAATATAACTCTACTAATACGAAAATACTGTCCGTCGCTGAAATAAAAGAAAAATTATTAACGCTCCCTCTTGTTCAAGAAGAATTACATAATTGGATGGGAGGAAAACCTTGAAATTTTTAGTTCTTGGAGCTACAGGAATGGCTGGCCACACGATTTCACTCTATTTATGCTCAAAAGGGCATGATGTAACTACCTATTCACGAACAGCCTTTTCATATGGAAATAATATTACGGGAGATATTTCTGATGCAGATTTTTTAAGGTCACTATTACTAGAAGACGACTACGATGTTGTAGTCAATTGTATCGGCGTTTTAAATGATGCCTGTGAAACGGACCGTGAGAAAAGCATTTATCTCAATAGTTATTTGCCTCATGCCATTGTATCTTTATTAAAAAACAGGAAAACCAAGCTTATTCATTTGAGTACGGATTGTGTGTTCTCAGGAAAAACAGCTCCCTATCATGAAAAAAGCCTTCTCGACGGAGAAACCTTTTACGATCGTACGAAGGGCTTAGGAGAAATTGAAAGCACTCAACACCTAACGTTTCGCAACTCTATCATCGGTCCGGATTTGAAGGAAGATGGTATTGGTCTCTTCAATTGGTTTATGAAGCAGCATGATACTATTCGCGGCTATACTGGTGCAATATGGACCGGAGTTACTACCCTAACGTTAGCAAAAGCAATTGAACGAGCAGCAATTGAAGGGACAACAGGCCTCTATCACCTCGTCAACAATAGCAGTATTTCAAAGTTTGACCTTCTGCAATTATTCAATAAACATTTCAAGGAAAATAAAGTCATCATACGACCATATGAGCTCGTAAACATAAATAAAACCCTTGTCAACACTCGAAAAGATTTTTCATTTACTGTACCTAGCTATGAAGAAATGGTTTTTGAGATGAAAAACTGGATATGGCAGCATAAAGAATTATATCCCCATTATTTTAAATGAGTTTGGAGGTTCTGTATGCTAAAGGAAAGTTCGGAGACCGTGCAAAATGGCCACGAGTAAGTATATCATTCATGACACTAGAAAATATCGCGATTAGTTAATTTGATTTTGCAGCAAAAAAGACACCTACTACGGTGTCTTTTAGATATGCGACTAGTATTTGATTTTGAGAGTATCCCCATCGACATAAACTCCCTCGGAACGGGAAATCGGCAGCTTTTGCTCTGCTGAGAAGCCGATCGTTTCTCCATCCCTTAAAGTGACATTCTCTTCTACAATATACCCGGAAATCGTAATCAAAAAATCACGCAGTTCGGCTGGAGATGCTTGACTGTCCAAGATTTCAATTTCATCCTTGCCAAAGGACTTAAGCCCATAAGTATATCCATCTACCCCTGTTTCCGTTCCGACCAGGCCGAAATAAACAAGATTCAGTAAAGGAAACATATCGTCATTTTTCATGATTTCAGCCATATCCTGGAAAATTTCAGGTTGGAATACGGTGCCAGATGTATAGATCCCTATTGCGTTAGGAAGCTTTAAACAACTGGCCGCCAACTTAGTGTATAGCCTGCCACTGTCCAGCGGGGAGCCGGAGCGAGTAAATGCAGCCAGGATGATTTGAGCTACATGGGTTTGCGTAACCTCCACGGCTTCCTTCCACATATAATTGCCCTGGGCATAATACTCAGCCTCACCATCTGGTACGGGAGCTTCAACAAAACTAACCGCTAACATACAGTCGTCCACTTCAAAGACTAAGGTTCCATCCTCTGTTTCTTCGGCGTTCTCCTCATCCTCTACTAACGAGCAGGTGATGTTCCAATCATTCAAAAGGTTGGCCTTTATCTGATCCATATCACATTCTGCAGAGTTAAGCAGAACGAACCCGTTAAAAATACCAGATCCATTCTCTTGCGTGTCCGTCTCGTCCTCCATGGATTGGGTAGCTTCATATGCTGCAGCCCGCTGCATCCAGTATTCTCGGATTAATTCTACCATCTTTACAGCTTCTTGCTCTGCAGTCGCAGGGTCATAAGGTTGCATCTCGCTGAATATATGGCCGCAATGCTCAGTGTCAGAAGGGTCCTCATAGCCTCCACATACGCCAAGGAGCCATTTGCCGAGTATTGTTTTTTTATACTTGAATATATAGTAGTGCATATCATATAAATCAAATTCTGCTGCAATTTCTATTTTCTTAGGTTTTTGCCCAAGTTCGTGTTCATCTGCTAGCCAGTCGATCATGGATTGCATAGCTGCTTGTTGTTGAGCTGTCATCAATTTCTCCCCTTTATGAATGCATGCTTCTACAATTATACTACCAACTTTTAGGAAGATGAATAATAAATCAAGAATTATCCCAAAAATTAGTAGTTTACTTCTATTTTTACTTCTATTCCCACTGGGGCTTTTGGCCAACAAATGTCTTTTGGGGCGAAAGCGAAGCGGCAACGGCGTGGTTTTGTCTGCGCGAAAGCGAAGCGGTAGCTGCAACAGCACTATGTTACGTTTTTAGCCTGAGTTCTTCCCCTATTTCAGCGAGTGGTTAGACTCCCGCTGAATAGGTTCTACATCGTATTTTAGAATTGCAAAGTTCATTCTCAATTCCTTTTGTCGACAGCGATCAAGCTTCGGGTTTTATAATTATGGAAACAGAGTCGTTCATTATATTTAGTGCTAGAATCAGTACCAATATAATCCCTATTTTTTGGTCATAAAAAAACCCCTCCATTCAATTGAATTGGGGGAAAATTCCGATACTATATTCAGGGTAATAAAAAGGGATTCTGCGTCAGTAAAATGTACCCTATAAGATAGACACTTTCAAAAAGGTCATCTTATAGGGTATTTTTGTTTATAATGAAGAAAAAACGAGCGGTGGTTAATAGTA
>NZ_JBIWGL010000043.1:0-34423 GCF_044763535.1 Lysinibacillus sp. NPDC095746 | reverse complement strand
CTCTATTTAGGCGCTACCATTTTTTTGAATATAAAGGTCGCGTTTATTTGAGCATGGACTTTTTTAGTGCCAGAGATTTTATTTTCATGGGAGTTGAATTACTTGCTGAACTTGTTGGAGTTCCTAAATTTGAATTAACCGTGTTTACATTAGTGTTTATTGTATTAGTTGCTGTTTTAATAGAGGCAACATCGTTTTTTGCAATAGCAAGGTTTGTATTTACGTCATCTATTGCTGTTTTAGTTGCATTGGTAGTAGTTTTAATTGTTTCGGTATTTTTCTTAATTTGGTCTAATTTTATATTGATTTCGTCAACACCTTGATCAATTTCACCCAACTTGCCATTGATAACGTTTATATCTTCGTGAGTAACTCCATCTGCTATTTTGTTGTCCATGGTTTTTAAAGTTTTATCAATTTTATCCATGTTTCTGTTTTGTGCCTCAACATTGTAAAAATCATCTTAACTAGGTTTTTCTAAATTGTAATTAGATGTATTTGTAGACATTACGGCATCACCTCCTCTCTTAATTGTTTATGTGTAAATGCAGCCAATTGAACATGTGTAAAACGCAATAGAGTACTATGTTGGTTGTACCGCAATTGGACAGTTAAATCCATGTTTTGTGGTGTTATACGCTCTAGCATGACAACAACTGCATCAAACATGCCCTTAACAGTCAATTCGATTTTTACACTTAATATCTTAGCTGTAACATCACGTTTTAACTCATATTGTCCTACTCCTAAGAGACTATCTAGTAATTGTTTAAGAACTCTAAAAGAGTAAGGGGCCTGTTCCTGATATCGAGTTAGAATCCTGAATCTTCGCGTTTCTACGGTGTCTGTTGCAGGAACATTTAACTTCAACATTTTTTCATATCGTTCAGTACCTTGTTCATTTGCTGTTACTACGAATTGATTGTTAAGTGTATCTTCGATTTGTTGCCATAAACTCTCGAGTAATGGATTTTCAATATTTGCAATTGCAACTACCTCTTTTATCTCATGTAGAATGGGAGGTAAATAGCCAATAATATCGACATTTCTAGCCACTTACAACGCCTCGTTTCGGTATTGATTCAGGATCAAGTGCTATGTTTGCCTGCAAACCATTTAGTTTTGTATCTGCTATATCAAGTACTCCTGCCACGCCTAGCAACCGATACTCAATTTGCGAGACACGGACTACAACTCCTGAGTTATCTTCCTCATAACTATTTGCTTTGGCCCATTCTTCAGCAAGTTCCTTAAAGTAATCGTAAATAACTTTTTGTACTTGTTCCTTAATATCATCCCATGCCCATCCAGACTGATAAGTTATATTTAGTGATATATCAACTTTTGTTTCATTTACTCCGAAAACAGTCACTATATGATCGATTGGAGCTGTGCCAAACCCTTCTCCTTGATGGTCCAATGGATCAACAGCTGTTTGAACTTCATCGATAAGTGATTGTGTTGGCTTTTCATACTGAGAGTTGATAATAACTAACTTAACCGTACCACCTCCATTCCAAGCGCGATAAACACGCACACCGCCAATACCAGGCATTTCACCAACTTTCTCTTTATAGTCAGCTCGATTTCCTCCGAAAGCATTTGATTCGAAGCTATTGAAATAACGTTTTCTGAAGTCTTCTGTAGACTCCTCATCATCACCTGGTACCAGTACATCAGTTAATACAGCAGTTTGTAATCCATCGATATATTTAATTGGTATCAATTGACTAGTGAATAAATTACCGACATTACCAGCTGTTTCGCACTGTAGAATGAATTGTCCTTTTGATATACGCTCAATAACCTCGAAATTTAAGTCATCTAAGCTGAAACGACTGCCGATAGGTACATCAATATTAAATGCACCTCTTCTCTTGGCATACGTAGCTTCATGTGGTTTTATGCCACGTTCAGCAGCACGACGGATTAAGTACTCTCTTGGTGCAGTATCAGCAAATACCATATCAATGAAGTTCTTAACAGTAGTTAACATTTGTATGGTTTCCACACTATTGGCTGCCGTTGCGTTATAAATCATTGATGTACCTTCCCGTTTATCAAGAGAATTATCAACGCCAGCGAGTTTTTGCGCCATTAAATCCTCGTAGGTTGTATCTAAGTTAAGTGGTTCGGTCATTAGTATTCAACCCCTTTCTCCGCTGTGATTTCACCATAAATAGTGTGAGCTGTGTATTGAATGTGTACTTTATTTTTGTGGGTGGTTACAACGAAAGAATCAACTTCATTTATACGATCATCTTGTATCAATGCTTCTCTAATTCTTCGCTTTGCCTCGCTTGCCACAAAAGACACTGGCTTACCAAATAAATCTTTAAACTCAGCACCAAAATTCCATGAGTAGATAATGTGATCGTATCGTTCAACTGAAAGCATTAAAAAAATCGCCTGTTTCATGGCTTCTATTTCATCTACAAAGCCAAAACAGCGATTCTTGTCAGGTATTAATTTATAGTTTTTTGATGGCTCGATGACTTCCTCGAAATCGAGCGTAAGACCATCATTTTCAATACGCGGAATCATCACACCACCTCTTTATTGATAATTAAATATTGTTGGCCACCTTGTGCACGGATCATAGTAACTTTGTCACCCTTAAGTAAGCCATTATAAACTGTATAAATCTGCATTGACCCACTACCAATACTCATTTCTACTTCATGATCTTTTACTGCTTTCGTTAGTTTCAAATGCGCTTCATCTAATGTTAACTTTTGGTCAATTTGCACCTTTAGAGGATTTTCGCTTATAACGGTACCATAAACGATATCAGAGAGTTTTTGTGAGTTTACCGCATCTAAAGTAATCCTTTTAATAAGCTTTAAAATATCTGTCATATCACGCAATGAAATCACCGCCAATCAAATTCAAATCCATTCGATGGTCTGAATCATTAAAAGTATGTTTCACTGTCTCTACCATCATGAAATTAGCAACAGTAATATCACCAAGATACATCTTCACAGCAACTTGGCTTCCTCCACGGATTGTTGGATCTCCAAACACTTTATTAATGTGCAACTTTCGAGACTTTTGATTATAAAGCTTCAACATGCCATCAGCTTTAGCTTTACCATTCCCATTTTCATCGAGTTTTTCTGTCATCTGTAGGACGCCCCACTCATTAATTTTGAAGCTATCTTGAGCTATAAAAATTTCGCGTTTTCCAGTCTCCTTATTTTCGCGAATTAATTTGATTTTGTTATATGTGTTTTCGTCTATAGATGTCGTATATTCAAATGTTTCACCTGAATCCTCATCTATGAGCAAGTTTGATTTAAGCATCTTGATATTACGTAGATTTAATGATCCATAGTCGTCATACATTACATATAAATCACCTGTATTTAGAGTTGTATCTGACAAGGCATTTTCCATGATAGTAAACAACTCTTGATTATCCTCTACTCTAGAAGCAATCACATGCTTTGTATTAGCGACAATACCTGTCTTTAACCTAAAGTCCTCTGTAATCATTTGAAGCACTTGAGCAGCCGTTTTATTAGCATACACATAAGTATCTTTGTTTTTAAAATATCGAAGTTGATCGTAGCAAGTAACACTGATAATACGATTATTATTACGTTTCTTGGTAAAAACAAAGCCAAAAAATATCTTATGGCCGTCGTAATCAAAACGAACCGCATCACCCTCGTAAAATCCCAGTACTTCATCTTTAACAATGTTGAATGTCAACTTTCCTGGTGTACCTTTTCGATGCGTTTCCCACTCAACACCTTCTTCAACTGCACACTCAAAAATACGACCTCTACTCATAATAAAAAGCTTTGATTTAGCCAAGTTTAATCACCTGCCCAATCTTTATAACATTCGGATTACTAATGTTATTTAACTTTGCGATTTCGGATATTTGGATTTGGATATCCTTTTTTTATTGATATAAAGCGACTTTTTAACAATTTTCATACGAAATGGTATATCAAATCGTATAAATAAAGTTACATTATAAAACGTTCTATAACGATGCGAATACATAATCTTTTTCCGCACGAATTAGTTGGCGTGATAAGTTATATGGCAAGGAACTATATTCAACCAACGGTGTAGTTTAGTGCATTATGAAGGAATAATGTAAACTGTAATAAAAGGCGGATTTATGCAGGGTTAAAATAGGAGGGTGAACCAACAATGGATAAGACAGTTACTTTTTCATTCAGTAGTACAAAATATGAAGGTACAGAGGCGACAGAAACATTTACTTTTAAAGAATTAGGTATTGATGATGATTTGGATGATAAAGCACTAAAAATAGAAATAGATAGAATTTTTCAGGCTTGGGTTTGGGATAAGCTTAATATCTCATTTAGTATAGTAATAGAATAAGGGAAATACACATAGTACAGATGATGTTCGGTAACAATATTTGACGAACGGGTTGCTTTAGTTAACTTTTGATTCACGAAATATCAAACCAAGTTGTACAAAAAAGGTACTGCAATTGCAGTACCTTTTAATATGCTAATTAATTGTCTTTTAACCTGCGATTTTGCTTTTTGTACTTCAAAACAGAACCCGTTAGAATTGTTGGGTTTTTGTTTTTGAACAAGAGAAAATTAAAATTTTTGATTTTTACAAAATTTAGAAGCTTCATTTTAATAATTAATTTGGTAAAAAAGTATCCGTTTTTACCCTATGTACCCCACTTAATTGGGGTTCACTCAAAAGAAGTGACTTCCGACAAATTTATTCCTAATTTCATCTAGACTTACATTATTTAGTTACCTATTATTAAAATGAGGTGATTCTTTGTCAGGCATTTTTAAATTTACAAAATACATTCTTATTCTCATTTCTTCGTTTCAGTTAATGTGGTTCAGTCCAGAATATTTAGAACCCATACTTTTATATGAGTATCTTGCATTTATAGGATTTTGTATTTTACTTGGTGTATTAGAAGACTTTTTCAAACCTAGTAAAAGAACAAATATTTTATTACGTATAGCCATTATCATTTGTTCTCTTGCTTTATTGATTACATCAGTCTCTTTTAAATCCACTTCTACCATTATTTTTTCTATAGTAATGTTTATTGCAATTAGTTTCTCAATATTTTTAGAAATTAAGCAAAAGGAAGATTAACACCTTTTGCTTTTTACCCCCTCTACTAATTTTTTGTTAAATTCTTCTTCAATGATTTCATTTTTCTTTGGGTCTTTCTTGAAAGTAAGCTCCTTTAACTCTTACACATGTTCTTTGTATTCTTGAAACGTTGCATCCTTTTTTAATAGAGTGCTCTTTTTTATGCAGAAATTGAATATCACATTAATTTTCATGTAACATAATTCTGAATTTCGGAAGTAAAATATTTTAGTAAAACTATAATATCAATGTACTTACAACTTCACTTTTTATTGCCTATTTAAGATTGAAAGACTACTTTGTTTTAATTCGCCTATATTATTACTACCTGCTATTAATGGTGGTTTGTGTAGCAATTTATAAAACCTTACCCGAAAAAATATTACCTATTAAGATTTACCATTTATTACTTGTCCCTATTGCCATACTTGGATTCTTTATTTAGGCTATTCCGATGGACATGGGATTTTTTGAATTTTTTAGAGCGCTATTATAATCGCTCTATTTACGTTTAATTATCATATTGTTCAGTAAAATTAATTTGAGATTAGTCCAAATTTAGATACATAAAATCACTCGTATTTGCAAATAACAACAAACAAATACAGAAAGGAATTTTTTTATGATGAAAAAAATAATCATCTCGTTACTTTTAATGAGTTTCCTAGCCATAAATTTTGCTTTTGCTAAATCAGATACTGAATATTTCCCTCAAGATCAACCACCGAGTGTTATAGAGTTAGCATTTTTACGTGAATTAGGTCTACCAATTCTTGAAACAATGTCTTCATACGGTGATAATCAATTATTCGATTATGGAAGAATCGAATAAATTGAAAGAAATAGACAAAATGACTACTATGATGTTAATTTAAGGGTTAACATTGTTGAAGGTAACAATAATTGTCTGTAAGCTAAAAAAACAACTAATGACCATAAGAGTGGTTCAATGATTAAACCAAATAAACCTTCTATTGCCACTAAAATAACCCTCTTTCGTTAGTTAAGATAATTAAAATGAAGAATCAACCCTGTAAGTGTCTTTGGCTACTCTTAAATATACATAATCTGTGCGCTGATTTGCTCCTTCTTTAGGTCTTACCTTCGCCTTTATTCCACCATATGCCGAATATTCTAATGTTTCCTTTGCACGATATACACCTGGTGTACCTATAAAATCCCATTCATAAGCACTTACAGATGCCGAATAAACTCTAGAGAGTTCGTCATAAGCTCCTTGATGGCTACAAAAATCTGCCTTAAATCTCAGATCTACAGAAGGTATAAGCGTTCCAGCATACACTGTAACCCCTTTTGCGCAACTATATCCTGAACCGTTACTCCAAGTTCCACCAGTGGTACCTTCAATATTACTGACCGTTTGTCACTGTTGGGATACCACGTTGAAGAAGTCCGGCTAAACCTGATAATGTACGATGACCTGCCGCTTCCCCTCGTCGACCATAAGCAACGATTGAAGAAGTTGTCCCCATTTCAGCTGTACTTCTCCACAAACCTTCGCCAGATTCTCGTACCGCTTTATCGACTTTGTTAATAAAATCTGAATCTCCGTTATTAGCGAATGTATATAAATATCCTGTTGAATACGGATGATCATTAATTAGCCCTGTAAGGTTTAAAATCTCGTCACTAGTTGGCGTCTGAGTCCCAAAGAATGTTTTTGCAGCTGTGAAAGTAGATCCAGATAAAGTGGCTGGTGAGCCATTAGTTAATGGGACCATAGCCATCGGAGCATTTGATCTGTTAGTAAGCACATAATTTTTGTAATAATTGCTTAGCTGTATAGAAGAAGTAACTAGAGTCGATTCTGTAAGTGCATAAATATTATTTGTTGGAACAATGCCATGACCTAACCAAACAAGCGATGCACCTACATATGAATCATATCCTGATGAAACATACGGTGCTCGTAATTGTGCCCATGTAGTACCTTTAGCACCACCACCAATTGCAATCGAAACAGAATCCGAATCAACAGCGTTACCAAAAGCGTTAATCAAGTTAACTCCAGCATTAAAAATATTTGTATAAAGAGGATCATTTTCAACTTCAGTTTGAGAATGGTTAAGTACAACGTCATGATAGTAAGCTAAAGACCCTAACATCATATATGTAGTATTAACAACACCATTAGCCACTTTAAAAGTTGATCCATCAGCTGTTGTGAATGAACGAACAGTTGGACTTGTTGTACCAAATGAACCCGGATCAGTCATAAGAGTTTTTCCGTGACCCGAATTTTGGCAGTGATATAATATTTTTTGATAGTGTCGAGTAAGTGCTGTATTCAAGTACGCTTGTGAATCTCCTGAACCATTTACACCTAAATTATTATACGCATGAGTTGATTTACGAAGCATAGATAATGCTACTAACATAATTGGATAACCTGGATCAATTTCAACAACCCCAGCTTCCCAAGCTGTACTACCACTCGGAATTTCAATTGTGGCCTCCGTTTTAGTGTGAATAGGTGTTGTATAGAAGATATTTAAGTTATGAACGATTGCACTCATCACTCGGCAAGAATCTGAATGATTTGGACCAATTTTGTCGTAAAGCATTGTCAAGAATTGAATTTGCCATCCTACGCGTTGTAAACCAACTCCCGGAACTGCTCGCCCTGCGAAAACTCGCCCCTGTGCAATTTGTGCTTCTTCAGCTCCTCTATAAGAAGAACCTTCTGGAAATTGTTCGTTAAAGAATTTTAAAGCTTCGTTTACTGTATTTAATACTGTCATTTTTTCACCTCATGTTTAATAGTTTCTAGTTAAAGTCACATAAATATGAGCCGGCCAAGTTTGTCACGCTCCAAACTAGTCTGCCAAGCGCAGGTCGGTCGTCAGTCTGTCTACCCCCTATATAAAGGATATGACAAATACCAAGTAAGGTAAATATTTACATCACCTCCTACCCCCAATTATCTCTCATTTGTTTACTTAATGCACGAAGTAAACGTATGTAACATATAAACCGTTTGTACTTTTACAACAATTATTCAAGAATTTTTTAAAATTTTCCCTTGAACCTCAAGTTACTTTAGGTTGTATGATAAAGCTATACTTTTGATAGGAGGAATTTTGATGAATAAGTATAGAAAGTTTTCTATTGGTGAATTTTCAGAAAAGACAGGATTGCCAATACCTACTTTGCATTACTATGATGAAATTGGTTTATTACAACCCGAAAAGAATCCTTCTTCTGGGCATCGCACTTACTATTTTCAAGATATTATTACTTTACAAAAAATTATAAGCCTAAAATTTCTAGGGTATCGTCTAGATAAAATAGCAATTTTGTTAAATGAGTCGCGTTTTAACGTTGATTTGAATGAAAGTTTATCACTTCATTTAAATGCTTTAGTAAGTGAAAAGGAAAAAGTTGAACAATCAATACAAGCAATTAAAAGAGTAATAAAGTTACTCAAAGAAGAAGGAGAAGTAGATAGTACGATATTATTTAGCCTTATTTACAATATGAAAGTAGAACATAAACATGAAGAATGGATGGAACGACATCGTTTAACAGACATCTCAGAAGAACTTTCAATCAAATCAGAGGAAGATAAAATTATGTTGGATAAAAAATTTATTCAATTTTCTAAAGAAATGAAACAATTATATGATAAACCTATAGATGACTTCAAAGTACAAGAGATGGTCAAAAACTATTTAGATTCCATTTTTTCATTTCTAGGTGACGATTTAATACAAAAGTTAGCTAATACTAATTTGGAAGAACTGGATATTCAAGAACTTGAAAATATGACAACTTCTCCTTTCACTGAGGATGAACAAAAATGGTTTAATCAAGCACTAGAGTTTTATATGAAGCAAGGAGAAATGGAATAAAAATCACAAGTATTTCATGTTCTTTTCGGGCTTTTCCGCAACTTTTATCGATTCAATTACATTTTACTGTTTGTCCCCGATTACTTACTTTGTTTAGGCATCGTTTCCACATTCATCTTTTACTGAATATTATAAGAACATAACTAATAAGTTGAGGTGAAATATGGATTTCAATCATTTACGTTATCTTGCGATAGGCGATTCCCTTACTGTAGGTATCGGGGTCCCGTTTTTAGACCCTGGATATGTTGAATATTATAGATATCTAAGCCAGCAAAGTTTAACAAAGCGTATTTCTTATCAAAAACATGCAAGGTCAGGGGCAACGACTGAGGATGTTTTAGCTATGCTTAATGTGCCGATTGTGAGTGAAGCTGTAAAGTGTGCAAATATTATCACGCTAACAGCTGGAGGGAATGATTTAATAAACGCTGCTAAAGAATTTCTCATAAATAAAAACGAAGAATGTATAACTCATGCTATTAAGCAATCAGGGAAAAACATCTCAAAAATATTAGAAAAAATTCATCATCTAGACAAACAAGAAAGATTTATTTTACGGTTACAGAATTTATACAATCCATTTAGCGATATTCCTATAGCAGATGAGGGCATTCGAGCGTTTAATTCATTAATTAACCGTTTTGGTCGGGAATTGAATGTTAAAGTAGCTGATATCTATAATGTATTTAAGGGGAATGAAAAAGCTTTACTATCATCAGGAGGCATTCATCCTAATAGTAGGGGATACTATCAAATGGCATTAGCTCTAAGTAAGCTCGGTTATTCCCCGTTATATAGCTAAGGGCTGAGTACAATCTAATCCTTTTTATTTTATGAGCTATTACTTATTATTTTTCTAGCAAGGGGCTGACAATCATTGTCAGCCTTTGAACCATATCAGAAATAGAAATGATGGAATTATAAATTCCTCAAATCACAACGCATTTACCTTATTCACATTTCTTCTGTCGTGTTTTTTTGACAAAAGATAAAATGATCGTTAGGGTTCCAAATATGTAGATGATCAGCACGGTATCCACGAAGCCATAAAACACCGTTAATTCGTCTAAGATAAAAACCTTTCGGAAAATTATCGTCTTCAGTTAGTTTTTCGGATGCTATTGTTATAGAGCCAGATGGAGCTTGTTGTTGCTGTAAAGAATCCTCTGAATAACCTTCAGTTTGATCCAGATACTCCATTCTTAGATAAGGTCCTAGCTCAAGCGGACACAATTTCAAACCAAGTTCCTCAGCTCTTTTAAAGATTCGATCCGTATTAGCTCCATCAGGAAATCCAAGGTCTCCAACAGTTAGTTCAACCGTCTGAAGGCTGTACTTCTTATCAGAGGTGGTAAATTTATCAGCAGTAAATAACTTCTCTCCATACTCATTCATCAGGATAGAGTACTGGTGCAATTTCTGAATAAGCTGTGATTTAGTAAGGCCCCCAACTTCCACCGTTCTAGTGATAAATGAGCAATGTGGGTATATTTCGTTATTTTCAATACGCAATTGTTGTAGTCACTCCTATCAAATTTAGTAACAAAAGATTATATTTAATTATTCTACAATTACCAATAAATCTCCTTGTTTAACTAACCTGTGCTGTTAGTTGGTTATATAAAAATGCAATAAAAAGAAGCAACCTTCCGGCTACTTCAACATCTATCCCAAAATACTATTCCTTACTCTAAAAATTAGATATAGTTTTATGTCTTGAAAATTGCTCACATGCTATTACCATCTAGCAGTCTATGAAGAGCTTCAACATCGCAATCCCAATCACGTATGTAATGCGTTTTCTGCACTTCTACAATCTTTTGCTTGTATTCCTTAATACGATAATTCATTGCATCAACACGGCTTTGTACTTTTGCACTATGTCACAGGCTATTCACTATACAAACATAACTATCACATCATAATAATAGTAAGGTAAAGCTAATTTAGCCTTACACCTCCGAAGGTTTTACTGAGGGTCACTCCTATCCCAAGTGACCCTTTTTTATTTTCTTATCTCTCAAAAAAATATTTTTTAATGCCAATAGCTATATGGTTTAACACCCCACTCCGTCTCTACAGCTTACATATAATAAATTGTAGAAAGGAGGGATATATATGGGATACTACGGCAACGTTGGTGGTATAAATAGTGGATGCTACTATGGTGGCGGATATGGTAGTGGTTCTTCATTTGCCTTAATTGTTGTTCTATTTATACTTCTAATTATTATCGGCGCTACTTTTTTGAATAGAGAGTATTAAAATTTCCGATTTAAGGGTCGCCTTAGCCTGGTGGCCCTTTTATAGTTACTTTACTCATAAGCATCCTATCGGATAGACTTCGGTCTAAAAACAGGATGGCTAATTATAAGATTGAAAATTAAATAATTACTATTCTTCATTCTACCTTCCTTTTTGTCCAAACAACTGTATTTGATATGAATAAAATATTGAATAGAAAGGAGGTGAATATAAATGGCATCATTTGAAATTGGAGCGAGAAGCCTTTTCAATTTTCGAAACGAACGCTTTTTCTTATTAGTTGAAGATGAAATTACAATTCCAGATCAAGGTGTGGAGATTGATCCCGTTAATATTTATGAGATTGACCAACAAACATTCAATTTTATCAGAGATGAAGGGGATACACCTGTGATTCGACCAGTTATTAAACTTCCAACTGTACCACCTGGATTTAAATTAGAACGAAAATGTATTTTTACAGTTGATAATGCATACTACGTAATTTATGATTTAGAAAATGGAACAGATAACAATGTTTTATTAAGAATCGGTGCAGCTTTATTTAACTCATTGAGAAATTCTGGTGTTCGTGAATGTGTACCTCAAGATTTCATTAATTAATAAAATTAACTTGTCAGATGATGAAGTGTTATATATAGAACAGAACTTTGATATTGACTGAAATTGGGAATTTATAGAAAAACCTTAAAAATAATGAAGGCTCCACCTTAAAATTCTTCCCATATGTTCATTAGTTTTTATTTCCCTTTTTACTTAGATAACTTATACTTCATAGTAAAAAAGGGACGATCATCCATGAACAATAGTTCAATATCAAAATTAAAAGCCTTAGCTAAAAAACTACAACAAAATTTATTTATACTTTATTTGTCCTATAAAGATCCCAGATCACCTTGGTATGCCAAGCTTGTGGCAATGCTCGTAGTTGCTTATGCTTTTAGCCCTATAGATTTAATTCCAGATTTCATTCCTGTTCTAGGGTATCTTGATGATTTAATAATAGTACCTTTAGGAATTATCTTCGCTTTAAAACTAATTCCACCATATATAGTAGAGGATAATAAAGAAGCTGCAGAAAAGTTAAAACTATCTAAAAAACCAAAGAATTGGTTTGTTGGGATACTTTTTATTATTATCTGGATTATCTTTGCTGCTTGGATTTGTAAAATTATTATTCATTATATTTAAAGAAATGTTCAGCAAGATTACGCCTTGCTGAACATTTTCTTTCAAATATTCACTTGCCCAACTTCGGAAATTTTCAGAGTGAGTCTTTGTTTTACTTTCTTTTATTTTTTCCAAATTTTCCGTTACCCTGTTTAGATCCTTGCTATAAGGGGCTCAGCTGCTTATCCCTTGTTTATCTTCGTAATATACGATAATTCCTTTCTTCGTTATTAGATAATCAAACGGTTCTTCGCTTAATCTGTTTCGTTTATCTATCTCCCTTACTACCCCCCCTCGTTCTTTTAGTTAACACTGCTATCTAGAAACATCTGGAAATAACTAAACAGCTACTTAAAAAGTCAATTTACACCAACACCTTTTCGTATAAATTGACTATAAATGTTCAATATTTTAGCGATTCATAAGTTTGTCAGTGCCGTTGCTTAAACCTTCCACAATCTTTTTACATCGACCAATTCTTGCCCATCGAATTCCATTCTGTATATGTCTGGCTTTGTTGTATGTAGTAAAAAGTTCAGATCGTATCTACTATCATAAAAGCCCATCATTAAAGTCATAACAGCCCCATGTGTGCCGATTACTACTTTCTGTCCTTGATAGGTCTTTAATAATTCTTTTAAAACTTTAATAGCACGTTGTTGGCAGGCAGCATTTGACTCGCCTCCTTCTAAAGCATAGATTGGGTCAGAAAACGACTTTTCTAATAAAGGGTATAATTCCTTGTCAGAGATTCGCTTATCCCCTGCACTAAAAATTTTCTCTTTAAGATTTTCAAACACAATTACCTCTTTTGCTATTTGTTCAGCTACTTTCTGAACAGTTAAGATTGAACGACTATACGGACTTGAGATAACAGTATCAATACCCTCTTTTTGTAGAATATCTGTTATTCTTTGAGCGTCTAATCTACCTTTTTCAGTTAATTCTCTCGTTCTCTCATTTCCGTCTTTTGGTGAATCACCGTGTCGTACCATATAAATAAATGTTTTCATAAATGCCCAATGTATTGATTCTTTTTTTGACCTAAACACTTTGGCGACCATGCTAAAAATCCAAAGAACCTCTACTGTTCAACTTCTGATATCGGTAAGACTGTTGAATATTTAATTTCTCGTAAAGATAAGTTCGTTTGAATGCGGGATATGCCCAGCCTATTTAATTTTCTAATAAAGCGATCTAATTCTTTTCGATCCTTAATAACAACCTTTAAAAGATAATCATACTCTCCAGTTAAACAATGGCATTCTAATATTTCTGTCATTGTTTTTAAGGTATTCTCCAAAGCTTCTAATTCCTTAGCTTGATGAATATTTGTACTCATGAATACGTAGCACAGTAAATCGAATCCCAGTTTCTCTTGATTTAAAATAGCAACTTGTTTGTCAATAAACCCTTCACTTTCTAAACGTTTTATTCTCGTATGGGTTGCTGGTGGGGACAAATTCACCCGTCTCGCTATCTCCACATTACTTATCTGAACATCTCTCTGTAAAATATCCAGTATTTGAGTATCAACACTATCTAATAATTTTCCTTCGACATCTTTCATGCATTTTTCTCCCTTTTTTATATTCGAAATTCCAGCTACATTCGGCGACTTTTTTTAATTTTATTTTGAAAAACCCAGTTATTCTTATTGTTATTTTGTTTTTCATTCATCATACAAAATATTATACAGTTAAATAGTTAAAAATGTTATTATTCTTTTATCTAAAATCTCAATTATACATACGGAAATAAAAGGAGAGATCGTGATTTGAAGAATGTCTATGTTTTATTAATGCTTTTAACTAGTTTACTTTGGGGGGGCAATTTTGTAGTTGCCAAATCTCTTGTTGATCATGCCTCTCCGTTAACATTGACGAGCTTAAGATGGCTCATTGCCATCGCTGTGCTTCTGCCAATGGTGTGGTGGAAAGAAAAAAGATTACTTCCCTCTCGAGATGCCCTCCTCCCTTTATTGTTAATGGGCGTTACAGGTGTGGTATTGTTCAATATCTTTCAATTTTTAGCCTTAGAAAGAACTACGTCGACGAATGTTGGCTTCATTTCTACATTAAATACAATTTCAATTGCGATTTTTTCAACTGTTTTCCTAAAGGAAAAGATTAATGTACTTCAAGCAATTGCAATGCTACTGTCACTGTTCGGTGTTCTTCTCGTCCTCTCAAAGGGGAATTTCAACCTATTATTGTCTTTTCATTTTAATTTGGGTGATTTATGGATGCTTGCAGCTGTATGTGTATGGGGAATTTATTCTGTGTGTAATAAATGGGCAATGAAAACGACCTCGCCACTAATGGCAACATTGTATTCAGGAATATTTGGACTTTTAATCCTATTGCCGTTTAACCTTAGAGATTTTACTATTTCTAATGTTGATCATTCTTTTATACTATCACTTTTATATACTGGGTTTATCTCCACTGTCGTTTGTATGGTACTTTGGGGCATTGGTATTCAAAAATTAGGGGCTACCACATCCGGTGTTTTTCTTAATTTCAATCCCATTTTCACTGCACTTCTAGCGTTTTTATTTTTAGGAGAGAGCATCTCTTGGACGCAAGGAATTGGGGGATTTATAGTTATTATTGGATGTTTTTTATTTTCGCATTTTAAAGCAAAAACGAATCAATTAAAGAAATTCTTCTTCAAATCTAGGTCAATAAAACCCATTAACTAATCTTAGAGTAAAATGCTTCACTTAAGGTAGGCTGATTTCTCATAAGGGTCGCGTCATAAGTAATACAAAGTTAAGTATAAAAAGTTCCCGAATCTGTTTTGGGAGCTTTTTTGTATCGAACAACCTTTATTGAGTAAAAACGTCTATTCTAAAAAATAGAGATAAAACTGAGGTGACATTATGCGATTTATTTTTAATAAGATAACACTTTTTAGCATAATTTTTTTATCATTTTGTTTAATAGTAATTGGATCTTTATTACAAATAATCCTTTTCCCTTTACAAGATATTAATTCTATAAGTAGTCAAGAGCTATTGGAATTTCAAAAAGAATATGCAATAAACTATCCCTTAGGACATGGGCTACTCAATCTAGGTGTATTTCTGATGATTTTAGTAATAAATCTATTCATGATAAAGTTAAAAATAAAATATAATAATCAAAATTAAGATTTCTAACGATCCAAACTCATATAAAGGCGTAGAACGTAGTTAATACAAGGTTTTTTGGAATTTTGCAGAAAAACGCTGCTAGTGCGCTTTCTAAATAAAAATATACCATTTCTTAACTTGTAAAAACGCATTATTATGAAGAGACCCTTACTGCAACAACCTTCCTCTATAAACATTGATGTATCAACGGTTTCCTTCACTTCATGGTGAAGAAAATCGTTCGTTCTTAGTCCGACCTCCTTTATTTTAGCTAGGCTTGGACACCAGCTAAAATAAATTAAAGTGAATTATATTTTTTCACTTCTAAAGGAATCGATATTATATATAAATCAATAGCATATGTAGTAATCGTAATCCCTTTACCTTCTTCAGTAAATTTCGCTTGAAGAAACCGTTCCGAAACTTTTCTTTTCCCCCATTTTTTAGGGAGCCATTCAAATCCTAAAAACATACTATTTATCACCTTAAAAGTATTTTATTTTATAAAACCTAGACGACAATTTAAACTGCATCACAATTGTTAGACCTGCTAACAAATCAGAATGTAGTTCGCGCTAAATAATGCTCTTTTTTCTTTTGGCATTAATTTCATTGTAAAATAAGCGTTAATGATTTTCAAAAAGAATTCTAACACTAAGCTCGTCGTGTGTTCACTGTCTTGTCAAGATTATGCTTCAATTTATGTGGCAAATAGAATTCCTTTCCCCTCTGCCTTCGTACATGGTTTATACTCTGAATAAAGTGTATTAAGTACTAATGCTGGGTATTGAACTATAACGGCTGAAAAATAAAATATTCGAGGTGGAATGACGATGGAACATTGTTGTAGTGGCCTTAAAAATGAAAAGATTATTAGTTGTCCCTCTTGTAAAAATAAAGCTAAAAATGTACAACTAATAACTATTAAATCAATGATGAAACCATCTGTATTAGGATCTATAAACGCTATGAATGATCATTATTTTTGTGCTACTAAAGATTGCCATGTCGTTTATTTTGATGCGAGCAATAAAGAGTATCTTCTATCTGATATTAAGATAGATGTACATCAAAAGAATGATTCATTAAGTACACCGGTTTGTTATTGTTTTGATTGGACTAAAGAAAAAATTAAACAACATGTTGAAAATGAACTTGCTCATAATCCATTAGAACATATTCGAGCAAATATAAAAGAACAACGTTGTGGCTGTGAGGTAAATAACCCTCAAGGTAGTTGTTGTTTAGGGAATGTTACGAAATATATAAAAGGTCTAGCCTAATGAAAAATATAGCCCATCATCATAACGTATAATTGATTTCCGTTCTAACTAGGTGCTTTTGCTTTGTAGCTGACGCTTCGCTTTCGCACAGAGCAAAGCTTCCTAGGGGCGTCCGATGAGCTGCTTCACTCGCGATGCTCGCTCCATGGTCTCGGGCCAGCACGATGTTGGCCACGAAGGCGTTATCACAGGATGTGATGTTTTTACCTTCGTCCCTCTACCGCTAATCCCCAAGGAGTTGCCCAGTCTTCACTACAATCAACTTATATACAAGACATCCGAAAACAAACGAAACTGATTCCTCTCCAAACAAAAAGCATATAGATACCACGATGAGTATTTGAATAGTAGTTTAGATGGTTCTACTGTTCTTTTGCTATAACCAGATTTTAATCGATATTCAATTGCCATTAATAACTGTTTTCTAATTGCTTTTCTAAAGTGTAGCATAATCTTGAAAGCTGTTATCCGCAAACCATGATGATAAGTCGATGACAATATCGGCATTTTTAAGTATCGTTTACTCATCTTTTCCCCAATTTTAGTAATTAGCTGATTAATATTATTTTCTGTCTGTTTACTATTCATACAAACCAATTAGTATAGTTTGTAATTCTTCAATAGAGAGAAACTTTTTATCAAGTTTATAGTTGGCTAGAATCCCCCACCTTGACCTGGATAACTCACTATAGGAATTCCCGCTAAATTCAGTGCTTCAATATCGCGATAAATAGTTCGTTCCGACACTTCAAGCTTTCAGCCAATTCTTGAGCTATCATTTTTTGATGATTCACTAATAAATTTAAAATACTAAACATGCGGTTTGATTTCATTTCTTCTTCCTCATTCAATGATTCTATTTATTTATGCGTTATCTTTACCCTTTTGTTCAGTCTGAGCATTTTTCCAATAAGTGTTTGATCCATTACATTTTAAAGTTGCATTTTTCGGTACCTGTTTCATTATAAGAAGAAGATTTAGTAAATCAACTGACGATCCCAGCGAGTTAAGTATAATCAGGAACTTTAATGTCGTTGTTAAAAGTCCAAATGCACTGAAAATTAGAGGGGAAATTATTGAAAGTATCATAAAAGGTGCAATCGTAATGAATACATATCTTGATTTTGAAATTTCTTCTTCCGTCATGACAAAACCCCCGAACAGAGTAAACCCTACAGCAGTTTTTTCTGATTTCATAAAATTAGGAATGAATATCAAATGAAGTAGTTCGTGAATGATTAATAGGAAGACGATCCCCAAAATAACGCTTAAGTTAATAGTTATTGATAATCCAGCAGAAGTAAATCCAAAATCTCTCAATGAAATACTAGAAAAAATATTTATTACCGCAATAGACATCATTGAAGCGACAATCATTAAAGGGATAGATAACAAAATAGCACTTATTAAATTTTTTGGTTCTTTCATTGGAATCCAGCCATGTTTAATGAAGTCTACATGTGATTTTGGGTTACTTTTTGGCAATTTGGTTAATAGTTTCATTTAACCCCTCCTTTTATAATTTCACTTAATTGGAATATGCCTTCTTTCATGTCATCGAGTGAGGCATACCCATAGGAGATTCGTATAAACTGACCCGATTTTTCAGCATAAATACTACCTGGATTTAGAAGAATATTGTTGGCTAATGCTTTTTCAAATAGCCTTTTCACTTTAAATTCAGGCTTTATTTTCACCCATATGAACAATCCACCTTTTGGGATATCCCACGTAGCGTAAGCGCTTAAATATTTATCCAGTGCATCTACAGCAATTTTTCTACGAATGCTAAGTTGTTCTCTTACTTTATCAAGATGGTCATCATAGAAATTACTAGCTAGCCACTCTGCTGCAACGAGTTGTGAAAGAGTACTTGATCCATAATCGGATTGCATTTTTAAATCTGCTAATCGATTTATGACTGACTCCGTGCCAACGATCCAACCAATTCGTAATCCTGGACTAAGGGTTTTCGATAAACTTCCAACATATAATACATTTCCGTATAGATCCATTGCTTTCAATGGTTTAGGTGGTGGATTGTCAATCCATAAATCACGGTACACATCATCTTCTATAACTGGCAGCTGCTCTCTTTCACAGTATGCAATTAATTTCGCACGTCTTTCTTCTTGCATTAAGGCGCCTGTTGGATTATGGAAGGTCGGAATTGAATATAAAATATTTTTTCCTTTTTCCTTTGTCGGATAAATTGAATCGATAATAATGCCCTCGTTGTCCATTGCTAATCCTTGCAACTCCATCCCTGCTGACTCAAAAACAGTCAACGAGTATAGATAGGACGGCATTTCTAACAACACCGTCGAACCTCTTTTTAGAAGTCCAATCGAGATTAGATGTAAAGCTTGGAGGGCTCCAGAAACTACGAGAATGGACGCCGGAGACGCTTCGACCCCTCTTACCTTTAAATTGTCACTAATGGCTTGCCGTAATTTCATATTTCCTTTCGGCTCTTCATAGCCAAATGAGGTTAATTGATTCGAAACCTTTTGAACGATGGTTTTCATTTCTTCTAACGGGAACATCTCTGGTGATAACTCCCCTTTACTTAATTGAATAAGATTCGAATTTGATTCCGCTTCGTTAATCTCCTGCACCATCGAAACGCTAGGTTTATGAATGCCTAATCTGACATTTTCATTCCAGTTAGTCGAGGCTTTTGCCCCCATCAACGTCCAAGTATTATTGGTAACGACTGTTTCCTTCCCTGCTTTACCTTCTAGTAGCCCATCGGCCATTAGTTCCTCTAATGCCGTTATGACTGTACTACGATTAACCTCAAACTGTTTTGCTAAATTACGCTGACTTGGTATGGAACTTCCGATTGCCCACTCCCCTTTAGCAATTTTTTCTTTTATAAAATCTATAATCAATTGATATTTTGGTTTTTTCATATGTACGCTCTTTTCTGAACTGGTTGGTTTTTTTCATTTTAACCTGTTGGAGAAATTTTACCAAAATCCTATTAATATTGAAAACATAAAAATAAATGGTTGGATAACGAGGTGTATTCATGTTAAAAACATTAGATCTTAAGATTATTTCTGCTCATTTCATAACAATCATAATATGGGCATCGGCTTTTCCAGGAATACGGGTGGCATTAATGGCCTATTCACCTGAACATATATCACTTTTACGATTATTAATCGGATCATTCGTTTTAATAATCATAGCGGTTATTAGAAAAACTCCTTTGCCTGAGTTAAAAGATATCCCCATTATTTTATTACTTGGCTTTTTAGGTTTCACCGTGTATCAAGTAGCACTAAATTATGGAGAGCAAACGATTAGTGCTGGCGTTGCAAGTTTACTTGTTTCAACGACCCCAATAATAACGGCTTTATTAGCTGTATTCTTTTATCGTGAGAAGCTTAGTTTATGGGGATGGGTTGGTTCACTTGTTGGTTTTTGTGGTGTAGCATTTATTTCTATAGGAGGTTCAAGTGAAAGTTTTACTTTTAATACTGGCATTGTCATAGTTTTAATAGCATCCCTTTCAGAAAGTATTTACTTTGTTTTTCAACATCGTTATCTAGAAAAATACGGCGCTATTCCCTTTACGATGTACGCCATTTGGTCAGGTACTATTTTTATGCTACTATTCTCACCCGGCTTAAGTAAAGCAATAATGGATGCCCCGTTAAATGCAACATTAGTCATTTTATATCTTGGAATCTTTCCAACAATCATTCCATATTTTACGCTAGCTTATGTTACTTCGCGAACAGGGGCAGCTGAAGCAACAAGTACGCTTTATTTAACCACTGTTTTTGCATTTCTTATCGCATGGATTTGGCTTGGTGAAGTGCCGCATTTTTCTGCCATAACTGGTGGCTTGATTACTTTAATAGGTGTATTTATTGCCAACATAAAGAAAGAAGATTTTCGTAAAGAAAATAACAATGCACAGAGTGTAAACTAACTGGCTCGATTGCAAAATTGCTCTAAGATCAATACTGACTGTTGACAACAGGTATTAGTGTAGTTAACGCTAAACCTGTTGTCTGTTTTTTAATATTATTAAATAATCTCACAGCACAAAATAAAAGCCCTCCACATTTGTGAAAGGCAATTAGCGATTTAGCTACTCACTTGTAATAAAAATCCATCGCGTTTTGATAAAGAATTTTCTCAGCTGACCTTGCATCAAACAATTCTTGAATTAGTTCAATATCGGCATAAGCAAAGGGTCTTTTTGCTCGTGTGGACGGCAGGTCTGTACCGAACATTAACGCTTCAGGATTGACAGCATAAATAGATTTCAAAGCATTTCCTACATCGAGCTCCACACGACCAAAACCTGTCGCTTTTATTCGTACACCTTTTTCTACGAGGCGTAACAAATGAGGTAAGCCTTCCTCGGATAATCCCAAATGATCAATTGAAATCGCTGGTAATTTTTCAATCGTCGGTGCAATTTCAGGCAAATCTTGTGCGTCGATATATAATTCACTATGCCAACCAGCTAAATCATACACACGTCTCGCAAAATAATCGAGCTTGGATAAATCTTCAGAACCACCACGCTTCACATTGAATCGTAGCGCACGTACACCTTTTTTATGTAAGTCCATAATCTTATCATCTGTTGCCGAAAACGGTAGTTGCGTAACACCACAAAATGCAGAACCCATTTTCTCTAAAGCATTCACTAAATAATCTTGGTCAAAACCTTGAAAAGAGCCTGATACAATTGCACCACCTACAATATGATAAGTCGCTGTTTCTTTTTGGTAATCTTCAACAACATAACTAGGTGGTATATATCCTTGATTTTCAGTAATAGGGTAATTAAAATCAATAATATGAAAGTGTGCATCAAAAATTTTCATCTTTTCGCCTCCTTTTTCTTATGTTATCAAACAAATAACATAAAAGGAATTTATGAATTTATGCGGTTATCAATAAGTTTTTCTTATCAAACTGAACAAACGTACCGTTGAAGTCTTGCACAAATCCTTATTTTGTTCTTTATAAGAAATACCTTAAATAACGCTATAAAACCTGCAACCAGGAACCATATTGCATAGTGATTCTCTTGTTGTTTTCTCTTGCTTATTCAAAATAATATCATACTGATTCATACTAAAATTATTCCCAACACTGCACCTGTTTTAATGCCTATAATCATTCCCAAGTTGCCTTCTCTCTTTTCGTTTTTTTATTGTAAGTACAAACATTTATTACATTACTTCCTGTTATACCACATCTACGTTTTCAATATTACGAATACCTAGATACGCAATGATTACTCCAACTGCTCCAAGCCCTAATTGCAGTGGAATGAAGGTCACCAAAGAAATTTCTGGGTTATAAGCACAAGCAATTGCTACCACGAGAAGAGATGAACCAATAGTAGCCGGGACAGAATAATTACGCATTCCAAAATATAATGGAATTAAACTTGTTCCTGTTGCAGCAATAGCAAAAGGTACTATGTTTATAGCTTCACCTATGAACTGGCTTACAGTTATTGTAAAAGGGACGATAGGAAAATAAGTATTAATGATCGAAAATAGACCCGCAACAACGATATTCGATATCATCGTAGTCATGAATGTTAAAAAAGCTATCAAGGTCAATTTACTAGCAATCAGTTTCTTGCGACTAACAGGATACGTAAACATAAGCAAAATTGTTCTATTTTTATACTCTTCAACAACTAGTTTCGCCATTAATACAGAGGCAAACACAATAAACGTTGCCCTCACGCTTGCTCCAATGAGTACATTAACATCTTCGTACGTTGAAATGGGCATATCTCCCTCCCTCTGTGCAATAAAAATTACGCAACACACTACTGCAGTTATCATGATGTTTGCGATCATCGCACCTTTCACATACCAACCTAAGTTACATTTTTTCAATTCCAGTTTCAGTAAATGCAGCATAGAACGAATTCTCCTTTTCAGTTTGTTATTGTATGATAATAAAAACAACACTCAATATGTTGAATAGCAGCCTATAACTATTCTTGAATCTATCAATTATTAAACGTAATAAATTAATAACGATAATAATAGTCACTGTCGTTTTAACAAGAATATCTAATAATAGCATTAGTCCACTTCCATTTTTAAATCCCCACGACACAAGTTCAATAGGACAGGCAGTCGCCACAATACAAATGATTATTTCTATAAAATAATTAGATATTCGATATTTTTTCCACCCTAGTTCTATCAGTTTAAGCATGAATTTTCTCTCCGTTCGTTTATTAAAGAAATACTCCTCTAAAGAGCTATGTTGTTAAGCGTAGCTTACATTACTTGATAACCTTATTAGCGCTCTTAATCCGTAATAGAATTTCCCCCTTTCCTATACTTTAATTGTACGAATCGATCATCTCTTTTTTCTTACTCATTCCTTACAAAATTATTAATTGCAATAGACTAAATCAGCAGTTCTTTAAAGTAAGAGAAAATATCTAAAAAAAATACCAGGCTCAAATTAATAGAGTACCTGGTATTTTGGGTTTACCTTATGACATCAGAAAATTTTGAATAGCACGACGTTCTAAATAAAACATTTGGAGTCATGCTATTTGTTAAGACAGAAGTATTAACGTTCTTTCCCCAATTTAAAATGATTATGTATTTAAGCCTTTATTTGACTTTGTACTGAATTCCGTTGGTTTATATTAGTAGCAATATAAACACCTACCAGCACCATCACCATCCCAACGATTTGTATCGATGTAATTGAGCTACCATACGCAATAACTGCAAGTAATGTTGCGACTATAGGCGTCAAGTTTAAATACAAGCTTGCTTTACTGCCTCCTAAGCTCTCTACACCCTTGTTAAAAATAACATAGCCAATCAATGTCCCACAGACGACCATATAAAACATTTCAATCCAACTTTGAACCGACATATTAACTACTTGATCCCAACCGCCTTCAAATACCGTACTAATCGCTAGGAAAGTAGCACCAGATAACATCATAATAGTATTCGATAGCATTACTGGTATACCTTTAAGCATGGATTCACCCATTAATGCATAAACAACTCCGCATAAAAGTGCCCCGACAAAAAGAATATCTCCTAAGTTAAAAGAAAGAGCAAACAAATCAGAAAAGGATCCTTTGACAATAACAATAATTACGCCAATCATCGATAAAGCTAAACCTATTCCAGATTTGTTATTCCATTTTTCTTTACCTAATATGAATGCCCCTAACATCGTGAATACAGGCATCGCAGCTATAATTAACGCACCATTTGTTGCTGAAGTATACTTCAATGCTGTAAAGAAAAGAGCGTTATAACCGAAAATCCCAATAAAGCCAATAAATAATAAACCTTTCCATCGATTTCTAATGACTTGCCACTGCCATTCTTTCTGAATTGTGATGAATGTAACAAGTATTATGCCTGTTATGCCAAAACGTAGCGTAGCTGCAACAAGTGGTGGAACTTCCGTAATGACATGCTTCGCTGTCGCAAAGGCTCCACCCCAAAACAAAGGAACGAGCAGCATTAATAAATACATGTTTCTCGATTGATTTCTATTCTTATTTCCCATAATTTAAACCCTCCTAATCTTTCGAATAACGTTCATATGTTTAAATTTTTAAACTTACAAACATTATTTTGTAAAAAAGAACAAATCAATAGCTTTGCTCAATCGTTTGAATTAGCTCTTTGATTTGTTTTAGAAACTCATTAGAACTTAATGAATAATATTTTTCATTCCCATTTCGGTTAAAAGTAATTAAGCCTGCTTGTCTTAAAATTTTTAAATGATGGGAAACGGCTGGTCTAGAAAGCTCCATTCTTTCTGTTAATTGATTGACATTTAGGCTATCATGTGTGAGTAATAGCATGATGATTTGTTGACGATTCTCATCACCAAGTGCTTGGAAAATGGGGGTTGATAATTTAAATTTTTCTAAAACTTGTTCTTTGTTATTGCAATTAAAATTTTCCATAATTCCCATCCCTATGTTTAAATTTTTAAACATATTTAATTTTAATTAAAAAACACAATTTGTCAAGACACTTCCATACGAAAACCCATACCAGTTGGATACAGCAATCTAGCTTTTATAAAACTTTATTCAAAAGCTATTGCTCACAAAAGATTGATTTCGGTAAAGGTTCGTTACTAATTCTCCTTCAGGGCTATTCTCATCTTTAGCGAGAACCATATCTCCGACTTCTATGGCTTCGATTTTCTTCTCTCCTTCATCCGTTAAAAACTTTGTTCCTGCGAAAAGCAATTACATCTTGCTTTTTTTATTTACCTGCATTCTTAGTTCAATAAGAAAGAAAAGAGCTACTTATGCAACTCTATGATCTTTAGGGAAAGCCCCCATTACTTTATGTACATTTATTCACAAACTTAGCTGTTGGTTTGGAATAAAGTTTGATTAATATAGAATTACAAACATTAGTTCTATAACATAAAAAAAGCTCACACTTTGAAAAAAGATTAATCAAAATGTGAGTTCAATTTATTATTAGATGATCACTTTTTTTAAAAAAAGTTCGGCTACTTACTTACTACAATTCACTCTCTATTTTTTGATTGCATTCTTAAATAATGAAGTAACTCCCTTGATGCAAATTCAACAAACCCACTGATAAAATCTAACTTATCTTCTGCCAAAAAAGGGGTATACCCTTGAGGATTCCCCACATATCCTTTTGGGACTATTACCTTTGCTCTTTCGCCTCCTTCTTGCCATTGTTCCATTTCCTCTTTGTTCAATAGCTTAGGGGATAGTTCCTTGATTTTTTCTCCTCTCACCAAATCAGGGAAATGTTTCAAGAATCGTGCTGTCCCCTGCGCTCCTGCATGAAAATCAGGATAACTCGGAGGAGGTTCAAACGAACCAAAGGAGAAATCGATATCAAAAATCAAAAATTCTTCTTGATCTTTTGTAATTCCTAACTGATTCGCTAACAAATTAGCAATAACCGAACGAACATCAATATTTAGTGTTTGCCTTGTCTTTCTAATAGCACCTATCAGCGCATCACCATGCTGTTGATCTCCGTGTACATCAATGACAAATATACGTTTCGCTCCCCATCTGAAAAGAGATTCCCACATATCGAATAAGACTGCCTGTACCGTCTCCTTTCTTGACGTAAAAGAACCAGGATATGCACCAGTAATATGATTTACACCAAAGTAGTAAGGAGGTGCTATTATAGATGAAATGTTCTCTTTTTCTAACCTTTTTTTTATAGAACGACAAATATAATGACTCTCGTAAATATCAACCCCTGTTGGCAGGTGAGGCCCCTGTTGTTCAATCACACCAATCGGTGACAGTACCACTGCACCTTTTTGTAATGCCTCTTCAATTTCAAGCCAAGTCATATCTACAACAGTATCTTTAAAAATAGAATACATGGATTCTCCCCATTTCTTTTATTTGAAATAAGTTATATTACTTAAGCTAAGTCTTAGGGAAAAGTGGAAAATGGCGTAGACCTTTAAAAGCTAAGGTGGCTGCAAGTATTAAGGAGTTCCGAAAAATAAGGGGTTTGGCACCGATTGAGACAGCTGAAAAGGATTCTCCCCTATTCACAACGAAAACTGGTAACGCTTATTTTCCGAGTTATTTGGACCAGATATTTAAGCGCGAATTTTCGAATATAGTAAGTGATAAAGTAATAACTCCCCATATTTTTCGCCATGCTTTTGCTATTATCTCACATATTAATGGTGCCGATATCTATAGGATAGTGAAATCTCTGGGGCAGAAAAAATAGAAACAACAATCATTTAGATGGAGAAAATTTTGGCTACTGCTCAACATGCTATTCATGAATGGGAAGCGGATAAGTTTGAGGGGTATATATAAAATAATCCATTTAAGATTAAAGCTTTTTGAAAAAAAAGAATTTAATGATACTATAAACTAAGGTAAATAAAAACTGCTATGGAAAATCATTCAATAGCAGTTTTTTAAATAATTATATTTATTTCTTCACAGTGTACACAAAGTAGAATTCGCCATCTGCAGCACCATTTGAAAGTAATTTTGGTGCGTCTGCAGAAGCATTCTTTGTATCTAATAAACCATCCCAGTTAGAGTACCTAGATAATTTACCCCATACACGGTTCAAATAAGGTTTGAAAGCCACATAACCTTTTTCGCCAGTTTTTAACCCTTCAAAACTAAACGTAGTAGATCTTGTAGCACTGTTTGTCCATGTGAACCCTGCATTTGCTTTGATAGCATTTTTTTCAGCTGTTAGGCCGACGCTGTATGATGCTGATACAGTTGCTGAAACACTTTCACGAACAGAACATTTAGGTGTAGTACAACTAATATTAGCTGTAACTTTTTGTACTGGTCCATCGACTACTGAATGAGCAGTCCTTACAAATTTATAATATTCATAATAATCTCTTAAAGGAGCAATATCTATTAGTTGGGAATCATTCATTGGAGGTTCTACTTCTTTAATAACGTTAATTTCTGATGGTGAAGTTTCTGTCTCTGTCTTTAGAGGTACCACATAAGCATCTAAACTTTCATCGAAAATTGCTTCCACTTGCGATAGGTCGAGAGTAACATTTTCTTCAGCTGAAGCATTAGATACACCTAAACTTAGTCCAATACCTACAATCAATAAACCAAAGATATTTCTAAAAGCTTTTTTCATGATCTCCATCATCTCCTTTTTTTTATTTCATAAACATAATATACTAATATTTACAAATAATCAAATAAATGGAGGTATTTTGAATGTCAAAAAGATTTATTGCTATTTTTGGTTCCATCTTTATTGTTTTTATCTTTATTGGAATATATCTATTTTTTATGCAAAAGCCCAATCTACAAATTAAAGAATTTGGTGCTGGTTCAGGAGATTATGAAGTCATAGCATTTAAAATCGAAAACAAAAGCCCAAAGGATTTAATAATAAAAGAAATTTTCATTGATAATAAAAATATTAATGAAGATACAAGAATTATTAAATATACTGATGAAATAGTTATCACAGAGGATTTTAATAATCCTGATTTAATTGAAGTTAAAAATTTCAAATTGGTAGGAAGAAGTTTATTTGGTAGTGAAAAAAACCCTAATAATTATGCTTTATTAATCCGATACAAATCAACTAAAAATAACTTAAAAATAAAATATCAATATAACAATAAGGAATATTATCAAGATTTAATTGAATAACAATAAATAACACTTTCTTTTTTGAGAACCTGTCACATTTTTGTGGAGTTTATAGGAAGAAAAAATAGCTGATTATTGTTTATATTTGATACTCTAAAATACTATATTGAGAAGGTTTGGATTACTATTCATGCGTGGGAAGCGGCCAGTTTGAGGGCTATATCTGATAGAGGACGTTTAGCTTTAGAATAAGGATTGTTTGAAAAATTATCTTCAACTTTTATTTAAAACTCCATTTTGAAAAAAGATTGATCAAAATGGAGTTAATCTTTCTAACTAAGTATGAGTTTTTTATAAAAATTTTGATCATTTATGTTAAATATGGCTCCACTAGACCCTTGAATGTACCTACTTCTATTTCATTCCTCTTTCCTAAATTCGTATAAATCTTTGGCTTTCTTCTTTGAAAGTCGTTCTTCTGTACGATTCAATTCAAGCTGGTTGTTGATACCCAATTTATTTTCTAGCATCATTATTCTCCCTTTAAAAAAGTTGACTTTCAGCCTCTTGCTTTAGCAAATTTCTTCTATCTTCAATCAATCTCGCAAATTCATCAAGTACCTCAACAGTTTCTTGATTTAGACAAGTAAGTTACACCGTTGATTCTAAAGCGTATTATTTATCTGAATTCTAAACAACACCGTTAATCTAAGAAGAAAATGCTCTACTCCTTTTTGACAGCAGTCCAATAAGAGATGCTTTAAAAAATATTTCAAAAGAGTAACCGTCCAACGTTGTTCTTCTAACCTTTTTTATTTACATTTGATTGCCATTTTCTTAAAACTCATATGGAACTTTTAATTCTTCAACTGTATTTTAAATAAAATCTCCTCATTGTCCAACGTATAATGATCAATCTTTTATATAAATAATCAATTTTTAAATTAAGAAAAAGGAGTTGTCCAAACAATTCAAGGTTCTTCAAGTAAAGCACCCCGTTCATTTAAGTACAATCCTTCACAAACATTGTATTGTCAATTGGAGGACAGTTCAATTTAGCTAGCCGTTTCAATGTATATTATTTATATTATAAATCAATTCCTATATTTTTACTCGGGTTTAAAATTGTAGAGTTTTCCTTGTTCAATACATCACTCGTATTAATATTTATCGTATTAATTTCACTAAATGGAACCTCTAAAGTAGGAATAAGAATATAACTCTCATCGACTACTTTATTTATAAAGGTTTGCGAATCAGATGTTTGAAGCACAAAATCCTTCGATTTAATTTGAGTTTTATTATTAATTGTAAGTGTATCAACAGGGTAGAAAACTATATCTTTATCGGTTGTATTTTCAACTTTATAAGATATATCAATTAAATTTAATTCATCATTGAGATCTTTACCATGTTTCTCTTTGATTCGTTTTACAGTAAACTCAGGTAAATTTGTCAATTGTACAAAATTGATAGATTTAATAGTAAATTTAATAGCACCCATATCATAGGTTTTGTCTACATTTTTTATATTAACTAATGTAGCTTTATTAAAACCATCACCCAAAAATTTCCACTGACCTATTTCTGTAAGTGGACCGTTTGTTGGTTCGCTATTTTTGACACTTAATTGGACCACCTCTGTTTTCCCTTTTTCTTCCTTTAATTCCGTATTTTCATTCATCGGGTTAGTTGGTTTATCTACACGTGCATTTACTAAAGATATAGATGAGACAGCGATTAAAGTAGCAACGCCAAATACAGACCAACGATAAGAGTTTTTGAATTTTTTTATCATAAGGATCCTCCTTTTTAAAGTTTTTTTATTTCTACTTAAGTTTGCTAAACTTGGTATTTGATAAAAATTTGAGTAGTGTTCTAAAAGGCTAATAATAGTATGACCGTATGCAAGTTGCTCCTCTGAATTTATATATGTAAGAGCTAATGAATCACAGGCTAATTCCTGATCTTCTCTCATACATGAGTAGGCATACCAAAGAATAGGATTAAACCAATTTAGAATGAGTAAGCCATACATAAGCCAATTCACCCCAACATCTCTTCGTTTGATGTGGGCTAATTCGTGAAGAAAAATGTATCGTAGCTGTTGCTCATTTAATACTTTCGAGTGTACGCCTGACAATAACACCTTTGGCCTAATAAATCCGACTACAGTTGGACTTGAAATATTGCCAGCAAAAAAAAGTGGGATTTTCTGTTGAACAGACATAGATTTTTTACAATTCTCAAAGATTGTGACAATCCTCTGATCTGTAATTATAGGCTGTTTTTTTATGAAGTGAAGTAAACGCCTGTTTATAATGATAGTAGTAAAGCCCAAAATGATAACCCCAGTAAGCCAAATGTATATAAGGATTGTATAAAAAGAAAAAGTCTCATCATTTTGGTTTGCACTATTGTGACTTTGTTTCTTATTTTCCTTAGCTACTTGGGTTGAACCAGCTACTAAGGAATCTTCTTTAGTAACTTTTGAATAGTCTATATCTGTCGATTCTTTCATATGTTCTTTTGAAGAAGAAACAGTTGTAACAGCAGTCCCATTACTGTTTGAAAAGATAGAATAGATACTGTAGGTACTACTAAAAGACCATGGCAATAAAAGTCTTACAATTAATATCATCCAAAGTAGATATTGCCATCGTGGATTTAACTGATTTCTAAACAAAAGTTTTACACATAAGATTAGAACAACTAGAATACTTGCCATAATTGAGGTGTCTATCAACCAATTAAAAAAGTGAGGTAGATAGACGTTCATAAACATATGCATCATTATTAGCTTTCCTTCCTCTGATTTTCCTCAGTCTTCTCATCCAGAATACGTTTAAGTTCGTTAATTTCTTCTGAAGACAACTTTTCTTCTTTTAAGAAGTTCACAAGTAAAGGTTTAAATGCTGCGCCATAGAAACGTTTAAGTAATGATTCTGTTTCTACTTGAAGATACTTATCTTGTGACACTAAAGGAAAATATGCATATATACGCCCTGTATCTTGATGGTAAGAAATGGCTTCTTTTTGGACTAATCGAGTAATAAGTGTTCGAATTGTCTTCGGTTTCCAATCCGTTGTTGACTCTAATACTTTAATTACTTCATTTGCTGTTTGCGGGGATTTTGACCAAAGAACTTTCATAACTTCCAATTCAGCTTCGGATATCTTAGGTAATTCTTTCATAATACAAAACTCACCTCCTTGTATTACAAATGTAATCCATGTACAAATATTACATTTGTAATCAACAATTGTCAATCTTATTTAAATTTTTAAACAGATACTCAATACGCTCATGCATTAAAAGAACATAGCATCACACAAAGTATGGCTTTATTAATGAAATAATACCCATTAAAATCGTTCCTTTTGCATTAATCTGCTCCGTTAGCACAAGAAGTGATTGTTCTAATCGAACAATCACCTCTTAACTTACATGTATGTATTGACAAAATTAAACAACCAGTCGCCGGTTCAATACCGTCAACTGGCTGTAAAATAAGGTGTTTTCTTACTGTCTCAAAAATGGTACTCAGTGCCGTGAATACCTAGACTTTTTTATGCGTGTTCGTCTGTTAACCATGACATTACTAGTTTACCACATAATTCTAAACAATTTCTGAACAAATCATGAAATTTTTGGTTATTTATCAAAATCATTGTTCACTTTTCTTACGTTTGAATTCCTCAACCATACTTGAAAGTTTTATGAGCGTTTTCCAATTACGTACAGTTGCTGGAATTTCAAGCTTTTTCAGATGATTACCGAGTTTGGAGTTTCGAATGCTGTCATAAAATAATAGATACACATTTCTTCCATCAATGACACTAAGTTCTCTTTCGTTTGCATAGGATAAAAAAATGTCGCTATTGACCTTCGAAGGAACTGCCGGTAACAAAGCAACATGCAAGCATTCCCCCTTACAGGATTGCTCCGCTTCTGAAATCTCCTGATTTGAAAAAGGGGATTGATTTACAATCTGTTGTATTTCATCTGCTGTCCTAATGACAACAGCACTAGAGATCCCAAAATCCTCTTTAATTTTTTCGTGAATTTTCGTTTGCAAAAGCTCCTCATTTTCCTCTGATTCAAAAAGGATGTTTCCACTTTGGATATATGTCTTCACATTATGTAATCCTAGTTGCTCAAGAGAACTTCTTAATTCTGCCATGATTATTTTATTGTGCCCGCCTACATTAATTCCTCTAAGTAGTGCAATATATATTGACATACAAACCTACCTTTCCATTTAATTTATTTACTAATAATAGTTACATCCTTATATTGCTTCAATGGCTTATCCTCTAGAAAATCAATAATCATTTCATTAAAAATATCTCGGCGCATCGTACTTAAAGGGTCGAATGCATTTTTGAATAATGCTAGTTTTGCATTATGAATATGGTTAAAAATAGTTTGGGATCCTTTCCTTTCATCAACGCCTGTTATAACTTTTCCTTCGCCACCCATTACAAGCGTAGGTGACTTTATCTGATGCAATTGATCAGTATGAGTTGGAAATGGTGCTTTTTTCATTGCAAGCAACATCTTCTTATCAATCGAAAAAGACTCTCTTAATATCCGTTGTGTATAGGGATCCTCCTTATAAAATTTCATCATAATATTTATTATTGTCCTGTATGGAAGGAGACTAAATATAAAATTTGATATCGACAATACCCAGCTAGCCGCGATTGTGGGCATTTCACTATAACTATTAGAGACTACGAGTTTATCTACGTATGTTGGGTATTTTATTGCAAGTAGAGTAGCCAATTGACCGCCTTGCGAAACACCGATTACATGAATTTCGCTAATTCCAAGTACATCTAAAAAACATTTTATATCCTCCACAATAATATGATGATCATATTTATTTTTCGGGAATTCCTTTGTCGTATCTCCATGTCCTCTGTAATCTGGCATAAGCATTTGATAGCGCGAAGTGAATGCTTCAAATTGAGGCTCCCACATCTTCCACGATGCTCCGCTCCCGTGTAAAAACAAAATGGGCGTCCCTTGACCTTTAATTTCGTAATGGATTGTAATACTGTTCGCATTAATTTTTGGCATAAAGACTCCTCCTACTTTGTATTACTACCCATTCTCTCTTCCCACTGAACTAAAATTTGCTCTGTCTGTTGGATCACAAATTCAAAAACTCGATACTCTCATCGATGGTTGATATAGCTTGCTCCTCAAGAACTATATTTTTTGCTCTACGCAAATATTGTGCCATCATTGCACCTTGTTCAATGCTCGTATGCAAAGTCGATGTCCATGCGTTTGAATGCAACTGATAAAAATTTCGCTTGCTACTAGGAATCCCTACTTTGCGAATTAAAGAAATATGAACACCTTGTCGTACGGACAATGATGCTTATACCTTTGCTTATTTGCAAGTCATTCACCATGTCATCAAGTGATTTTGGAGCACCTGATATCAACAAGTATCCCCATACCTTACCTAGTGACCTTGCACCACCTGCGGACTCAATATAAGTACCAAATCCTCAATTAATACCTTTTGCTCTCGTTTAATAGTATGCTTTTCATAGTACACCTCGTATTGTTCAGTATTGTTAATATATTAAACATACTAAATGCAATTTGTATATTAGAGGTATTATCACCAAAAGAAAAGACACCCATCAAATGAGTGCCCTTATAAATTTTTTCTTATCTATACGTATCATGTGTAGGTTCAAACAAGTCTTCTTCTGAATTTCTGACAATAGAAAAGTGTTCGACATTGTAATGACCATGAAGTGTATTGTTATGATGCTTTATAATTTGTTCTGCACTAAAAACATCACTACCCGCTGTTGAATGACCATCACCAACTAACGTGACATCGAAACCACTAATAGTCGCAGTTCTTACGGCGCTATCTATACAGTGCTGCGTCGAGCAGCCCATTACAACTACATGTTTAATTTCTTGAGATTGAAAATGATTTAACAGTTCAGTCCCATGGAAACAATTCGTTGCTTTTTTATCGAATACCCTTGCTTCATTAGGAACATTAATGCCATTATGAATAGCAAATCCTTTCGCTTTACCTTCAGCAACATCGAGATCCCTTACAAAGACGACTGGAACACTGGATTTTCTTGCTTTATCGATGACTAAATTGATATTTCTAATAAGCTGTTCCTTCTTAAAAACAGCCCTTTCATTCTCATTACCATCCATTAATTGTTGCTGCGCATCAATGATAAGTAGAGCTTGATTCAAATCATTTTCCCCTTTCAATTTGAGGAAACACGATATAATTATTAATTAGACGATTTCCCCTTTTTGTTTATCACGGCGCTAACATATTTTTTGTTCATACTATCTACCCCCTCGTATATTAGTAGTAAGAGCTCTTTCCGATAGAATTTCCAGTTGATCCGGACAACTGGGGATCTGTTGGGTTTCCTATAGGAGATAGTC
>NZ_JBIWGL010000042.1:0-34653 GCF_044763535.1 Lysinibacillus sp. NPDC095746 | reverse complement strand
AAGGCACTTCCTGTTCAAAATTGAACAAGAAGTGCCTTATTTTTATCTGAAAAAGGTTCGCTATTATAAAACCGTAAGTTTTTCAGTACCCTCATTTGACAATGGACGTTTTCTCTTTAGACGTTACGTTGTGGCATTATTTTGACTCCCATGATTTAGTAGAATAACTCCACCAATGATTAATGTAATGCCTAAAGCCGAGTAAAGATTAAAAATATCTCCCCATACAACAATTCCCACAATGACTGTTAATGCTGTGCCTACACCGGACCAAACGGCGTACGCAATGCTTAGTGGTAGCGTTTTTAAACATAGAGATAATGAATAAAACGAAATGCCATATCCAAATGCGACAGCTATTGAGGGGCCTAGAACTGTAAATGCTTCTGAAAACTTAAGCATCGTTGTTGCAAATACCTCACTGACAATGGATAACGTTAAAAATAAATAACCCTTCATTTACAAATCCCTCCTTAATGTCCGCTACCTGCAAGGTTAAGAATAACTACACCGACAATAATTAATAGAATACCGATAATTTTTTTTAGGTTGAATAATTCCTTATAAAAGACTATACCGATGACCGCCGTTAGCGCCGTTCCTACTCCTGCCCATATCGCATATGCTGTACCAATTGCTATAGATTGTAATGTTAATGATAGAAAATAAAAAGCTGTTCCATATCCAACTACTACACCCACTGACGGTAGTAATCGTTTAAAGCCATTTGTCAGTTTCAACATCGAGCTAGCAAAAACTTCTGAGATAATTGAAATGAATAAAAAACCAAAAGCACTCATGTATGTTAGTCCTTCCTTGTCATGTGCATTAATTGTCCAAAGACACCGTCAGTCGCCTTAGCGGAAATCAGTGCGATATTTAATAGTTTCGAATAATACAATCCATCAATCGTTAACCGAATCAGATGAACAATGGATTCCTCCAAACCATCTTGGAACAATTCGTCTAGTAAACAGTCATAAACTGTTGAGATGGCTGAATGGTCATTTTGCATAATTTGAATCGCAATATTTAAGGATGCCCCGTTCGCAAGATCTTTTTGTGATGCGAAGATAAATGCTCTCGTCAATCTCCCTATCCCTTGCTCAAGGCTTGCTAAATGTTCATAGGATTGTACAAACTCATTTAAAATCGTCTCAGCGATTGCAGTTTGCAGCGCATCCTTCGTATTAAAATGATACAATAATCCACCTTTACTAATGTTCGCCCTATTTGCAATCTTATCTAAAGTTAAAGTGCTTAAATCGTTGTCCTTTAAATATTGAATTGCTGTTTGGATAATATGTGAACGTTTTAAATCTGCTTTTGATGACATATAATCGCTCCCTTTAAAAATAAAAAAACCGTCTGGTCGGTCTTTTTTATATTTTATACCTCTTATTTCACATCCGTCAATTACAATGCCAAAAATTTGGGGATCTGATGCTGGATGAACTTGTGAAAACAACACGTCGGAACATAGTAACGAGGAGATTGAGCCAAGCCCTTGGAAAGCGCCAGTTCGTAATAAAAATCAACCTATGCTTATAGCTACACAAAATTTCGGATTCATTCTTTTGTCACCAAACTAAAGCCCTCTCAAAAAATTGAGAGGGCTCCTTAAATTGGCGATTTTTTCCGTCGTTTTGGCCGCTCTTTCCGTCGTTTCGATAGTTCCATCCGTCGCTCTGCCGATTCTTCCGTCACTTCAGCGCGTTCTTCCGTCGTTCCCTATTTCGGTAGATAAACGTTTCTTTTTTGCCTTTTGAAGTATCCTCCGCTCCTTTATTTCGGATAGGACCTAATTCAATTTCAAAAGCTTTATCTTTCCAAATTTTTTCATATTACTCTTGATCTAATACGAATACTTGTAATTGCTCGCCAGTTTCTCCTGCTTTAATAACTTCATTATAATTGTAAGTTAATAGCATACCTTCGCTTAATGAATATTGCTTACCATCATTAACTGTCATTTTGATGACATAGATTATATTCGCTTATCGATATGTCAATGTTTAGCTGCATTGCTCTCTTTTAAATCCGAGACAAAACAAAAAAAAGCTAGAAAAGATAAGCCTCTCTTTTCTAGCTACTTATACTAGATGATTTTCGTCTTATAACAATCCTGCCTTTGTTAAATAGTCTCGTGCCACTTCTTCTATGTTTTGGCCTTTTACATTTACTCGATAATTCATTTCGCGCATCTCATCATCTGTTATTTGATTTGACAGCTTATTTAAAGCTGTTTCAATCTCAGGATATTTTTCTAACGTCTCTTTCCTTAGTAAAGGAGCCCCTTGATAAGGTGGGAATAGTTGCAGATCATCTGCTAAAACTTGCAGATGATATTGACGTATTTCACTATCCGTTGAATAAGCATCTAATAAATCTATATTTCCTGATTCGATCGCCTGATATCTAAGCTTCGGCTCCATCGTTGTTATGTTAGAAAGTGTAATACCGTAACGCTTTTGAATACCCAAATAACCATCTTCTCGATCATTAAATTCCAATGTGAAACCTGCTTTTATCTTTTCTTGGATAGGCTTAATGTCTGAAATTGTTTGCAAATGATAAGTATCAGCCATTTGTTTCGATACTGCCAATGCATACGTATTGTTATAGTTCATCGGACTTAGCATCACCATGCCAAATTTATTCATCATACCTTCTTTAGCCTGATGATAAACATCTTCCTGATTATTATTGATGGCTTCCTCTTTTAAAAACTCTGAAATTGCCGTTCCAGTGAATTCTGGATAAATATCGATGCTACCAGATTTAAGTGCATTAAAAACAAAGGATGTTTTGCCAAGTCCAGGTTTTAATTGCACCTTTAAGTCTGTTTCATTTTCAATAAGCATTTTATACATATTAATAAGAATCTCTGGCTCAGAGCCAAGCTTACCTGCAATGATAATTTCTTCTTTCTCTTTGAAGTTTAGTAATGGGAAAATCATCATTATTAATGCCACTATACTAATAATACTTAATGCCGAAATTGTTTTTTTAAACGACAGTGATTCTAGTTTTTTTAATAAAAAATCGAAAACTAATGCTAAAATCGCCGCAGGGACAGCCCCTAAAATAATAAGTGCGGTATTATTTCGGTCAATTCCAAGCAAAATGATATCCCCTAATCCCCCAGCCCCGATTAATGCCGCTAAAGTTGCCGTTCCGACGATTAATACCATAGCTGTTCGAATCCCTGCCATAATAACAGGCATAGCAAGAGGCAATTCTACTTTCACTAATCGCTTTCGCGTATTCATCCCCATCGCCCTCGCAGCCTCTTTTAAAGACGGATCTACTTCGTTTATCCCAGTAAATGTATTACGTAAAATCGGAAGAAGTGCGTAAACAACTAAAGCAATAATTGCAGGTACTTTTCCGATGCCAAACAATGGAATTAACAACCCTAATAACGCCAATGAAGGAATCGTTTGTAAAACTGCACTAATACCGATTATACTTTCTGCTATTTTCTTTTTATTCGTTAAATAGATTCCTAGAGGGATAGCAATCACTACTGCAAGAAATAATGCAATGAATGAAATTTGAATATGGTCGACTAATGATGCCAATAGCTGGCCTTTTCGTTCGTTAAACACACTAAAAAAGTTAGCCATTTAAATTACCTCTTTCTAAGGAATCATGTGCTAGATAACGAAGCATCGTTGCTCTCGTGACAACACCAATTATTGTTCCGTTCTCTTCCACACTTAAACATTCATATTGAGCTAATTTTTGAAGAATGGTATGCAAAGAATCTTTTGAAGAAATGGTGTTCTCTCGATTTCTTTGATGAACCTCATCAGCAATTGGTCTAAGTACAGCTTGGATATAAAAAGTCCCATACTCTTTTACCCCAACAAATTCGCGAACAAAATCATTAACAGGCTTGTCTATGATTTCACGTGGAGTACCAATCTGTATAATTTCTCCATCCTTCATTACACATATACGATCACCAAGTTTTAAGGCCTCTTGCATATCATGCGAAACAAAGACAATTGTTTTTTGTATCGTTTGCTGAAGCTCGAGAAGATCATCTTGTAATTTTGTGCGGCTAATCGGATCTAAAGCACTAAAAGGCTCATCCATTAAAATGATTTCGGGATCAGCTGCTAATGCACGAACAACACCGACCCTTTGTTGTTCACCACCAGAAAGCTCTTTTGGCTTACGCTGACTATATTTGTCTGGTTCAAGTCCAACCATATCCAATAACTCGCCAACTCGTTGCTGGATTTGCGGTTTACTCCATTTCTTTAATTCAGGCACAACAGCTATATTTTCTTCAATCGTCATATGGGGAAAAAGAGCAATTTGTTGTAGGACATAGCCGATATTCCATCGTAATTCATGAATGTTGTAATCACTAATTCTTTTACCATTAATGCGAATAGTTCCTTCTGTTAAATGAATTAATCGATTAATCATCTTTAATAAAGTTGTTTTTCCACAACCACTCGGTCCAATAAGAACAAAAAATTCTCCCTTTTTAATCTCTAAATTAATAGTTTTAACTGCGATTTGATCATTTACATATTTTTTTGTGACATTTTCAAATGCTATCATTGTATAAGCTCCTTTTAGTAATGTGCCTCCAATGTTAGTTCAGAACGGACATCACCTTCAAACATTTGCAAAGATTACCTTAATCATTTTGGCAACAATATATATTGACTTAATGTTTTAATCTAGAAATAAACTACTATTTTTATCCTCTTCATTTCATATACGTTCAGCATAGTAGGTCTAGAACTATCTCTTTTAAAAGGGACATCGAGTTACTATATATATTTCACTAACTAAAATCATTTTAAACTTAATTTTTTGTTTTATATCAAGACATTGGTCCTCTTGACGCTCTCCTCTATTTGTCTCATAATTTCCATAGAAAATCGTATACTGTTTTTTAGTACAAATAAATAACCTTCCATACAGATTTCCTTTCAAAATGACTAACTTCATAAATGTTCATACTATTATTTTTGATTTTTTAGTAATGAATGCAACTATATTTTACTGGGTCTTTCATTTCTCGATTATGCTGGAAATTAAGGAACTAAATGAGGGGTTTTTTCGTTATATGAATGATGTACTCTATTAAAAAAACCGACTTTATTTCTATTTATAACTTTGTAATAATTAGAAATATATGAACCTCGTTATTGACAAGAAAGGAGGAAGATGTGGTAATCTACCAACATCAATAACAATGAAATACTTCATTAATTTTTTCAAAGTTCTTATGATTACTGTTATTGTTATCTGTATTTCATTTTTTATGGTGACACAATTTTTCAATACTCATGGAACTAAAGAGTCTGTAGTTGTCGATAGCAGCCCTAGTGTAGAGGAGTTTATTGGCTCTATTGCTGAAATTGCTCGGAAACAAGGTTCCGATAATGACTTGTATGCATCGGTTATCATTGCGCAAGCGGTGTTAGAAAGTGAGCACGGACAAAGTGGCCTTGGATCTGCCCCAAATAACAATTTATTTGGTATGAAAGGTAGTTACCAAAATAACTCGGTAACAATGGAAACATCTGAGGATGATGGTTCAGGTAATATGACAAAGGTGAAGGCTGCATTTCGCAAATACCCTTCCTATGAAGCTTCCATACAAGATTATGTGAAATTAATGCGCAATGGGGTTTCCTGGAACAAAAATTTCTATGCAGGCGTTTTTAAAAGCAATACAAAATCCTATACAGATGCTACGAAGTTTTTAACAGGCTCCTATGCAACAGATTCACGATACAATGAAAAGCTAAATGCAGTGATAGCAAAGTATGATTTACAACAGTATGACAGTCCTGTGAAAGATAAAAAAACAATTACTGTAGCTGATGGTGACTCTCTTATGCATATTGCAGAGGCTCATAATGTTAAAGTTACATCCATAAAACAATGGAATCAGCTTCGCTCTGATAGAATTGAAGCCGGTCAACAATTAAATATTTATAACTATTAATATAAAAAATCTCCATGAATAATTATAGACATGGAGATTTTTTTCTTATACTAACTTATTAATCTGTAAATCACAGTTTCTAAATCAAAGACTCGTTTATTCAAAGCGTAAGTTCTACCTTCTACCTGCTGAGCAATTTTTTCAGTAAACTCACTTAAATTTTCGATAATATTTTTCTAAGCTCTGCTTGTCCAATTTTAAGTTCATATACATCACTCTTAAGTATTTGTACATCACTTTTAAGTTCATGCACATCATTTTCAATTTTATCTAAGCGCAGTTCAATTCCGTCAAAACGTTTGTTCAATCCGACTAATTGATGATCCATATTTTCAAAGCGAGCGTCCATTCCATCTAGCCGTTGGTCAATTCCATCAAATCTTTGATCAATAGTCTCAAGACGTTGGTCAATTCCATCAAGTCGCTTATGCACTGGTGTTAATTCTTCTTTTAAAACGGAACGTAACAACTCTTTTAACTCCAGATTCAATTCATATCCCCCAATCCCCTAAATTTTGATTTCATTATAGCATAATGCAAATAGGTTATCTCTATCAATAATTTCCCGAATCATCTCAAAGATTGAAAAAAGAGAAGCTACGTCTAGCTTCCCTACACTTTTTTATTTAAATAAGCTGCCAACAGCGGTAATAGATGTCGCCAAATCTTTCCGATATTGTTGATGCTGTTCGTCCAGACTGTTTATATTAACCTCGTTCCCAGCAAGCGAAGAATGTACGTAAAGGTTGTCGCCTATATATAGTGCAATATGTCCTGGGAAGTATAATAAGTCTCCCTTTTGTATGTGTTCTAGGGATATTTCCTGGATAGGAAAACCTTCAACGATTTTGGCATCGCGATAAATATATACTCCGTTTAGCATATATGCCATAGAACATAGACCTGAGCAATCAATACCTAACGGCGATTTTCCTCCCCAGCGATAGGGTGTTGCTAAATAGCTAAGCGCCGTTTGAACAACATTTTCCCGTAATTGTTGCTCGGATAAGCTGTTTTCTGGAATTTTTTCTTGTAACCATTGCCTACGTACATAACCAATCTCACCTGCCACTAATTGCACTGCTGCCCATTCAGGATCTAGCTCGCCAATAGCCGTTGAACAGATGATTGAGCCTTTAACGAGTGTCATCATTTTCGGACTCTGAATTCGAGGCTCCTGCAAAACATCAGCGAAGCTTTGGCTAATAAAATGATTCGCTTCTTGTAGCCAGATGTCCGTTTTGGCATCATCCACTATGAAGTTATCCTTCTGGCAATAACCTTCATAGCGATAAGCAGTTTGTATGCGGATCCAGTTCTTATCCACTACTTCTATAATTCGGACAACCATTCCATATAGTAGCTCATCCACTATTTCTGAGACTGCTTCTGGCTTTGCATGTAAATTTGCAATCATAGACGTCACAATGGCATTCACTCTTTCATCTCCTTTCGCTTTACCAAATAATCATAAACAACTTTGGATATTCGACCAATTAGCTGCCTTGCATGATCATTGCTAGTAACCTCAGTGACGAAAACGCCAATAAGATAATCCCGAGAGCTGTTGTAGACAATCCCAACATCATGATCTACTGTATCAAGACCACCTGTTTTATGAGCAACTTTCACATCATCTACTAAGTAACGTTTTAGTGATTCGTGTACACGTTGACGACTTAAAATATCTATCGCTACCTCATTAAATGCTGATGATAACAAGTCCCTACGATAAATTCTTGCAAATAGCAGTGCCATATCTCTTGCCGTCGTTGTATTATCGAAGCCTTTTGCTAGCCTTTCGAAATCCATCATCTTTCGTTGAATGGTAGTTTGCAGCAGCCCAATTTGACGAAAATATTGATTGAGTATATCCATCCCTAGAAAATCAATTAATACATTTGTTGCTGTATTATCACTCGTAATAATCATCCACACTAAAAGCTCATAGATAGTACTTTGCTCTAAACGCTGTTCACTAATAACACTAAAATCAACCCATTCTTCTGGTGCTATCTTAATCTCTTGCTCTAATGATAGGTTGTTGCTTTCTACATAATATAGAACAGCAAGCAATATAGGCACCTTAATTAAACTTGCACTGGAAAATGGGTCTTCTAGTTTTTCGTTAATAAAAAAATGCTCCGTCTTACAATCTTTCACAAACATATGCACTTTATAGGGAGCTTTTTGAAGAATGTGTGTAATCGTTTGCTTCATATTTCACACCTACTCTATGACTTTTATCAACTGATTCTCCGAGTCCATTGTGATCGTTCGGCCTAATGGCAGGGACATCGTTGGTAAACAGTGACCGCAAGTAATGTCCTTCATGATAGGTATATTGAGTGAACCTAAAATTTCTTGAAAAATTGTTTGTAGTGATAGGCTGCGTTCGGGATGTTTTGGATTTTCAGGGCCACAATTTGTCCAAGCTCCCAATAAGATACCAGCCACCTCATCTAGTTTGCCTGCCAATTTTAGCTGTGTAAGCATCCGGTCCACACGTTGCTCACTCTCATCTACATCTTCTAAAAATAAAATTTTACCCCTTGTATCAATTTCATAAGGTGTCCCAAGAGAGGCCGTCACTAGTGTTAAATTCCCACCAATAAGTTGTCCTGTTGCTTTGCCAGCTACAAGCGTCGTCATTGTTCGCCCAGGTGGATTTTCAAGGCAGTAGTCCTTACTTTCTGTTGCTGTTACACTTTCGATAAAGGACTTCCATGTATATTCATCCATCTCCGGTCGAATAAATTCTGTAGAGGGCATTGGTGTATGATACGTGACAAAGCCACATTGTTGGTTAAAAGCGATATGTAATGCTGTTACATCGCTATAGCCAGCAAATACTTTTGGGTTGGCTTTTATCATATCGAAATCTAGAAGCGGTAAAATTTTCGTCGCCCCGTAACCACCACGTATGCAGAAAATGCCGTCAATATTAGTGTCCCTAAACATTTGATTTACTTCAGATGCTCTTAATTCATCAGAGCCTGCTAAGTAGCCATGCCTCGCCTGACATGTTTCCCCAGCGATAACCTTAAAACCTAGCTTTTCAATACTTTGAACGGCAGGGAGAAATTTTTCAGGTGGGGTTGCACCCGAAGCACTTATTAGACCAATTGTGTCACCTTTTTTCAATGCCTTTGGACGAATCATTTGCTTACCTCCATTTTTAGTGAAGTTCGGTATCTTTCCAATTCCCCTTCATTAGCCAAGACAAAATGACCTTCTTCTATTTCGGTAAATGACGGTGGCTGGATGTCATAGTTATGCTGTGATGGATCATAGATTTCTACGACTTTATCACGCTCCTTATAGGGATTTGGCTCCGGTACTGCCGATAATAATGCCTTTGTATAAGGATGAAGAGGATTAGCAAACAGCTTTTCCGTCTCAGCTAGCTCAACAATTTTACCTTTATAAATAACAGCAGTTCGATCCGTAATAAATCGGACTACCGATAAGTCATGCGCTATGAATAAATAGGTTAAATCATTTTGCTGCTGTAGGTTGGCTAGTAAATTTAATACTTGTGCACGAATGGATACGTCTAATGCTGAAATTGGTTCGTCCGCAATAATAAACTCTGGCTCCATTACTAGTGCACGCGCAATGCCGATCCGCTGACGCTGCCCTCCTGAAAATTCATGTGGGAAACGACTTGAAAACTCCGGTAATAATCCTACATTTAATAAGGCATTGCGTACCTTCTGTTGACGATCAGCCTCATTTTTAAAGTTTTTTGTATTCATAAGTCCCTCAGAAATAATATAGTCTACCTTTGCGCGTTCATTTAGCGATGCCATAGGATCTTGAAAAATCATTTGGATTTTCTGTGTAATTTCTCGATCCCACTCTTTCGATATTTTGCCATTTAGTTTCTTTCCGTGATACAGTATTTGTCCTTCAGTAACTTCATTGATACGCATAATAGCTCTGCCGATTGTTGTTTTTCCAGAGCCTGATTCACCTACTAAACCGAATGTTTCACCTTTGTAAATATCGAAGCTGACATCATCAATCGCTATAAATTTATGTTTGCCTTTCCCAAAAACAACCTTTAAATTTTTCACCTCAACTACTACTTCTTTATGACTCATGCGCATATCGTCTCCCTTCTTTGAAAAAGGCTTGTAGCGCTTCAGGGGGTTCTACTTTCGGTGCGAGTGGATCTAATAGCCACGTACGAGCATAATGTGTGTCACTCACCTGAAAAAAGGGTGGACGTTCCACAAAATCAATCTTTAACGCATATTGATTGCGGGGAGCAAAGGCATCTCCTTTAATTTCTTGAAATAGATTTGGTGGAGTGCCTTTGATAGAATAAAGCTGCTTCCCTTTTGAGCCTAGTTGTGGTAAAGAAGAAATGAGTGCCCATGTATAAGGATGCTTGCCATTAAAGAAAATTTCATGCGTCTTCCCTATTTCGATAACATCACCTGCATACATCACTGCAATACGGTCAGCAACCTTCGCTACAACACCTAAATCATGCGTTATATAAACGGTCGTTAGTCCATATTTTTGTTGAAGATTTTTTAAAAGCTGCAAAATTTGCGCTTGGATTGTTACGTCTAATGCAGTTGTTGGCTCATCACATATTAAAATCTTAGGCTTACACGCTAGCGCAATAGCTATTACAATTCGTTGACGCATGCCACCTGAAAATTCGTGAGGATATTGCTTATAACGCTTTTCCACATCGCGAATGCCAACATCTTTTAGCAATTTTAAAGTTTCTTCATATGCTGCCTTGCCCTTTAAATTCTGATGTAAAAAAACACATTCCTCAATTTGCTTGCCAATCGTTTTCAGTGGATTTAATGATGTCATTGGATCCTGTGTAACCATTGCCACTTCTTTTCCACGAATGCTTAGCCACTCCCGCTCGGTTTTAAACTGTGCTAAATCCCGTTCATTGTAAATAATTTCTCCCTGATCGATGTAGCCATTTTTATCGAGCAAGCCCATGATTGATTTCATTAGAACAGATTTTCCTGAACCTGATTCGCCAACAATTGCTAGACTTTCACCTTTGTATAAATCAAGGGAAATATTACGAATGGCCGTTAGCACTCTGCCACGAAGTGTAAATTTAATGACTAGGTTTTGAATAGTTAAAATACGTGTTTGAGTTTGTGTCACTTCCTACATCCCCTTATACGTGATTTTTCGGATCTGCTGCATCTGCAAATGAATTTCCTATAATATAAAATGCAATCGTAATGACGCTTAATACAATACTTGGGAAAATAAGCTGATATCTTAATTCTGGAGACATCATGAGTACTCGTCCTTCATTGATTAAATTTCCTAAAGACGGCTCACTAATCGGTAAGCCTAATCCGATATATGTTAAAAACACTTCTGAGCCTATAGCAAATGGTATCGCTAGACTCATTCGTAACATAATGACGGAAATAAGATAGGGTAATAGGTTTTTTAAAATAATTCGATAATCAGGTGTTCCTAAACATTTTGAGGCTAAGTTATACTCACGATCACGCAAAATAACAATTTGATTGCGTATAAATCTTGCCATTTCTACCCAGCCCGTTATACACATTGCAATAATAATCGTTGAAATACTTGGTCGTAAAATATAGGACATTAAAATTAGGACAATCGTTGTTGGTATGTTATCAACGACATTGTAAAGCTGTGTAATGGGCGCCTCTAATTTCCGCGAAAAACCCCAAAGTGTACCGATCGTAATACCGACGATAGCCTCTACTAAAGCAACCACACAGCCAATAAATAACGAGGTCCTTGTTCCTGCCCAAATACGTGACCATAAATCCTGCCCAATGGAATTTGTCCCAAACCAAAATTCAGCGTTTGGTGCAACATTACGTGCTTGGAGACCTGTCTGCTCATCTAAATATATTTCAGTCGGTGATTTTTGTACTGGTAAATACGGTTGTAAAATGGTAAAAGCTACGATAATTAGCACACCAACTAATAAAAAGACAGCGATGCGATTTTTTAAAAAGGATTTCCATGTTGAACGCCAATAGGAATAATTAGAATAGGCTGTTTCTTCAGCTTGACGTTCATCCACTTCCGCAAAATCAAACAATGATTCACGTGATTTGTTTGAGATATTGTTTATTTCTTCTGAATACATTCCCATTAACGTACACTCTCCCCTTTCCCCAATTTAATGCGCGGATCAACAACGGCCATTGCAATATCACCTAAAATTAGTCCGATAATGCCAAGCGAAGAGAACACAAGCACTAAGCCTTGTACAATCGTATTATCCTGTCGCTGTATGGCATCTACGAGTAAGCCCCCCATACCAGGAATAGAATATAAGGATTCAATGTAGATGGAGCCTGTAATGGTAAAAAGAATAGTTGCTGGTAAATACTGTGCCATCGGAATAAAAGCGTTTCGTAATACATGTTGAAACATTAATGTACGCTCTTTCACTCCTTTTGCTCTCGCTAGCTTTATATAATCTTTGTTTAGTTCATCCACCATGTAACGCCGCATCCACATAGCATAGGAAGCAGTCGGTGCTAGCGCCATTGAAATCAGTGGTAAAATCCAAGTAATAGGATTATATTCATCGAAAAGCATTGGTAAATGAAAAATTTCTGTAATATACATTTGAATGACTAAATAATAGACGGCGGCTGGCACTGCAACGATAATGACAATATAGCCTGTCCCTAAGCGGTCCAGCCAGCGTCCCTTCATCTGGGCCATCACTATGCCGAGCGGAACTCCAATTAAAAGAGATAGTGCAACCGCCCCTAAACCAAATAGTAAGGAATACAGGATCTTATCTGCAATAATCGTGACGACTGGTACATCTGTCCGATATGTAACAGATTTACCTAAATCACCATGAAACAGCTTAGCGTAAAAATTCCCTAACTGTACAAGTAACGGGTCACGTAAACCTAAATTCGTTAAATATACTTCTTGCTGTGCAGGTGACATTTTATTCGCTGCTGCCCCTAAATAGCCTTCCTCCGGCATTAAACGTAGTAATGAAAAAACAATCGTAATGATAATAAATAGTGTTAAAACTGATTGTAATAAACGTTTACCTATATACCTCAGCATCATTTCATCCTCCTTCTTCAGAAAGATAGAAGGAGATGCCGACTTTTTTATTTCGGTATCTCCTTCATAAATACGAACCGCTTTTGACTTTTTCTTGAATGTAGCAAAGATCCTACTATTTTCTCCATCATCAATGCCCGATTGTTTCAGCTATCCATATTTTTTCATTAATTGTATTTTCACTTTATTTCGCTGCTTTAGCTAACGCCTCCGTACGTTCCTGCTCCCATTTTGCTAAAGCTTCTTTAAACTCCTCGTTACTCATTGGTTTGTCTAAAACTCGCTGACCTTTAAATTTCTCGGCAGTCACACCAAATGGTGAATATTGAGCCTCAAACGGATTTAATTTAGAGGCAACATAGCCACTTCCCCCAACTGAATAAGGGATAACAAATGCTTCATCAATTAAGAAGGCTTCCGCTTTGGCAAATAATTCATAACGTTGTGCTGTATCGATCGTCGCATTTGCTTCGTCCACTAAGTTTTGATATTTTGATTTTCCGTTTGCTTCTGTATATCCTTCAGCTAGCTCCGGTTTATTATAAGTACCGCCTGCAGTGAATGGATCCGTATACGTTGATGGGTCGGCATAGTCTGGACCCCAGTTTGCTTCAAGAAAAGCAAATTTACCAGGTTTACGAACCTCTGATAAAAAGCCTGTTGATGGTCCTGCCTCAATGATAATATCTACATAATCAGTACCTAATAGTTTTTCAATCTGCTGTTCAACGACTTGTGAACGATTTGCCCAATCTGGAACACCTGCGTTATAAGGCATCAATACTTTTACTGGGAAAGTTACTGATCCTGCTAGAGCTTTTTTCGCTTTTTCCTTGTATTCCAAAGTTTTCTCTTTGTTGAAAGAGTCATTATTTGTACTATCAGCTAATGGTGCTAACTGTGTATAGTCAACCCCCTCCACATTGACAAAGTTTTTAGGAGTGATCGTGTTGCTAAGCAAATCTTTTGGATGATAAGGTTCTAAAGTTAACATTGCAGATTCACGGTCGAGTGCATGGAATAGCGATTTTCGGAAATCTTTATTATTGACCGCTTTCTTCCAATTTTCAGGCTCGTATTCCGTATCAAATTGCGGGTTAAAGTTTAATGCATAGAAATACGTATAGAAGTTATTTTGCGTTTGGCGAATTTGTAATTTTTTCTTATCATCTTTAAACCACTCATCAATAATAGAAGTTGGAATACTCGCTGAATCGACTTCTCCCCGTAAAAACAATTCTGGTGCAACTGTAGCCGCTTCTTTATTGTATTTATAACGAATACGATCAATCAGAACATGGTCTTTATCCCAATACGTATCGTTTTTCACAAGTAATCGCTCATTTTGCGGTTCAAATTTATCTAAAATATAAGATCCGTTATAAAGGAAATTTTCACGAGTTGTACCAAAACTATCACCTTTTTCTGCTATAAACTTACCATTAACCGGAAAGAAGCAGACATAATTCAACATAGAAAGGAAATAAGGTGTTGGCTTTTCTAAAGTATATTCTACTGTATGTTTATCTATCGCCTTTATGCCAACCTTCGAAAAATCTGTCAGATCACCGTTATAGAAGGCTTCTCCATTTTTCACAACTGTAGCAATCCAAGCTGTTGATGATTCGTTTTTTGCATCAAGGACATAATGTAAGCCATCTACAAAATCTTGAGCAACAACATCCGCATATTCTTTGCCATCATGAGTGACCCATTTTGCATCGTCACGTAGCTTGAACGTCCAAACTGTAGCATCGTCATTTGATGACCATTCTTTGGCTAAGCTTGGTTGTACAACACCATACTTATCATACTCAATTAATCCATCAATTAAGTTCGCCGCCACAGCAAACTCATTGGTTTCAGAGGTCTTTAAGTAATTTAACGTTTTTATTTCCCCCGAATAAACAACGCGATACTCTGATTTTTTTTCACTTGAAGAATCATCACTGCATGCTGCACAAATCATTACAGCAAGACACACGAAAAGCAACCAATACCTTTTCCTCATAAGCATCCCCCTCGTAATCTTATTTATCTACATTAAGTGACAGTTAAAAATCTACCGATAGCGGAACGAGATTAACTATCAGTCGTCAGTTAGGGGGGACGAACCCCTCCCTGATTAAAGCAACACTTTATTACGAGAATCCTAATCCAACTGCATCCGTCATCCTAATTCGATCATTTTCAAATATCGGGCCACCGACAATAGGATCTTTCAAACATAAACTAGGACCGTCTAAATCTACCATCGTGATATTTTTCTGTGATGCGGCAAAATGTGCAGCGGCACTAACGCTAATTTTCGTTTCTAGCATACAACCAATCATGCATGGTATATCGTTCGCCTCCGCAATGTGGCAAATTTTCTGCGCTTGATAAATGCCTCCTGTTTTCATGAGCTTAATATTAATCAAATCTGCAGCTCGCTTTTCGATAATGGTATACGCATCTTTTGCAGAGAAAACACTTTCATCTGCCAAAATATTTGTCAATGTATTGGCCGTTACAAATTGCATCCCTTCTAAATCATGGCAATGAACAGGCTGCTCAACCAATTCAACATTTGTACCAGCATCTTCAAGTGCACTAATAATTTGTACAGCTTGCTTCGGTGTCCAGCCCTGATTCGCATCAACCCGTAATGTTATGGCGTGTCCAACTGCATCACGAATAGCAACAACTCGCTCTACATCCCCCGCTGGATCTTTCCCCACCTTAATCTTTAAAATTTGAAAACCACGCTGTACGGCGGCTATACTATCCTTCACCATTTCTTCAGCATCATTTACACTTATCGTAATATCTGTTATTAACTCTTTCCGATAGCCCCCTAATAATTTATACAGAGGTGTTTGATAGTGTTTTGCAAATAAATCATAAATTGCCATATCTACCGCAGCTTTTGCACTGGTGTTTTGATAAATACTGTTGTCAATGCGCTCCATGATTTCTGTTAATTCTTCAATATCCATTCCAATAACGGCTGGCTTAATATACTCTTCTATAGCGTGAGAAATAGACCCTAGTGTTTCGCCAGTAATAGCTGCAGTCGGTGCCGCTTCACCGATGCCTATTTGCCCATCGTCAGCGTGAACATAGACGGCAATGTTGTGAATACTATGAACGGTTCTTAAAGCTGTTTTAAACGGTGTTATTAGCGGTGCATCTACCTTCCCCACGACAATATTTTTAATTTTCATCCATTCACCTACCTTTAAGTTACTTATGTTAAGAACTGTAAAAGTCGAAGCACCTCATAAAAATCATCCGTTACGAATTCCACTGTATTATGTGGTTTAAACGTAGCATTCGGATAGAAAGAATTTCGATATGCTCGTGTATGATCACGATAAATGATTTCCACTACAAAGCGGTCTGGTATTGTGACTTGTAATGCTTCACGTGCCACCCTCATCGAATCCTCGACAAGTCGTTTCGTTTCCATAATCGTCAGCTGTGGACTCACACTAATGGTCGCATTTCCTATCCCTTCTTTCGTGGCAAATGTGATGATGTTATGATTGATAGATTGAATTTCCTCTGTTAATCCTACATCGCCACTAACAAACGAAACTGGGACACCATGTAAAGCAGCCGCATACGTATTAATTAAAAATTCACTCGCATACTCCCCATTAATTTTCACATCGGCAAAAACACAAAGCGTATGTGCTAAAGGATTACGCGCGCTCCCACCTTTACTGTGATAGCCAATAAAAATGGCGCGATCAAAGCTCTTATCAAGTCCTGCAACCATACACATCGGGTCATATGTCCACCCTCGAATAACCTTGCAATTTACTGGTAGATTAGAAATATCAAGATTACGTGCTGAATCATGAGCATCCTTTAATAAAATCTCGGTTGCTCCACCAAGAATAGCCCCCTCTATAGCGGCTTCTACTTCCTTTGTCATTTGCTTTTGGAAAAACTGATAGTCTGGCGCGTTTAGCTCCGTTTCACTCCAAGCTGTTGTGCCAGTAATTCCTTCAATATCTGCACTAATATAAACCTTCATAGCAATCGAAACTCCTTTACTTTATTATCTTGGATTATTGCGTCCACAGCTCCGTAACTAGCTTCCTGCGCCCCTACACGTCTAGCCCATGAAACATTATTAAAATCGTAATGCCACCATTCCTGTGAATAATTTGTAAAACCTACCATTGTCATACAGTTAAATAGAAGGCGCCGATGAACACAGGCTTCCCAATCTTCCGCTGGATGTTGTTCAAAATAGCGTGTAGCAGATTTTTCACTAATTTCATCAAATGCTGTACCTAAATTTAAAGCATTGCCATCTAAGTCTCCCAGTGTTACATCAATCGCTCCCCCTGTTAAATGAGGAGCCAAATGAGCAAGATCAATGTTTGGAAACGCCACATATTTGCGCGTTTCCTTCTCAATCTCTTGTTGGGTAAAATGAGGGAATCGTTGCTTCATTTGTATTGAAAAATGACTAAACAAATACTGCTGCACCTGAAATGGTCTATAGCCATCATATAAAATAAAGCTATAATTATTAGGCAACAACAAAAGTGCTTGTGTGAGTCGTTCATATACACCCTCACGTAAATAAATTGCGCGTAAACTATTAGGAATTTTTTGTTGATAATAAATGGGCTCTATAAATATTCTAGGGCGATCTTCTCTGATTTGAATTAATGGCTCCCCATCTTCATAAATGTCTGGCGTTGACTCCTTCATCGAACAATTATCTCGTTCAATGGGTTGAAAAACGGCGTACTCTATTGTACACACCCCCATTTCAAGATTTCCGGAACATATTTTTAGATAATTCAGTTTTTTTAATGAATGTTAGCATACCTTAAAATCATTGACTAGATAAAAAAGTTAACATGACAAAATAACAGCTATTCTCTTCCTTTCAAACAAAATCAGTCAATCCTATACCCAAAAAGTCGAAAAGCCATGTTTTTTCACTTATTTAAAAATTTTATTCATAGCTGTACTGGAAGATTACTAAATAAAACAAAAAATGACGAAAGGAATCAAAAAATTGAAAAAGCAGCGACTTCATTTACAATAAAAAACCTCCATTTTGAATAAACATTGCTCAAAATGGAGGTTAATTGTTTCCAACTAAATAATATTTTTTTATTATTTCACGCACTGATGATGATGTATCATATACAGTGGAACGGATATGACATTGTATAATTTCCTCATTAAGGCTAAAAAAATTCCTCTTAGATTGATAGTTATGTATGGTGATCCCTAATAGATTCTGCTAGCAAATTGGCAATCATGAAGCCCTAGTTCCCTCAGTTGCTTCTTTATCAACTGTGCAATACGCTCGCTCTGTATTGTCACAATTACGAATAGACCATCCCGGGATTCTGGCGACATTCGTTCTAGTGTACTAGGCAAACTTACAGGGAGTCCATTGATGACACAGCCGACTTTTTGCTCGCTGTTATCCAAAAAACCTTTTACATTGTACCCCGCGTTCTGCAAGATTCTAGCTGTGCCTTCGCCGCTATATCCTGTAGGGAATACATAAATCATCTCTTTGTCCTCTTGACCGTACAACAATGCCAATGTCGTTTCTACAACCAATGTACGGTACATACATATTCCGATGAAAGGGCCATACACGTTGATCAATTCAAATAAATAATAATTCCGCGGCAATTTTTCAACCAGTGGAAAAATGTCCATATTCTTTTCAATGATGTCAGCTAATTCATGTAACTCCCTTCTACAAAACGTATCGCAACGGGTTGCGAATAAGCCAAGTAGAAAGTCAACACGCGAATAGATGAAGTCGCGCCGGGCATCTTCATAATTCTTTTCATGAAGAAACCTCAGTAAATGCAAAGTTACGATGAGATGAGACTTGCTGTTTAAATATTCTTTCGTTGCCGTTACCGATCCGCTTGCTCTCGGGCGATAACAATAAAAAGGCTCATTCAGCAAAGCGAATGTATTGGCGCAACATATTACTTTCGGAAACCATTCCTCATCCTCCGAATGGCATCCTTCGGGAAACGTAATGCGGTTAGCCAATAATAATTCTCGGCTTACAATCAATTTCCAACAGGTGCATAACAGATTAGGCAAGCCGAGCAGGTATTCTGCCATTGAACTTGAACAACACCCTTTAATAACGTCTGGATCGAGAGTGACGTCGTTCGTAATGTACGCCCCTTTTTCCGGTACGCAAACAAACCGCCCCATAAGCACATCTGGACTAGAACGCTGTAATAAATCTTTGATTTGTAAAAATACCCCATATGTATAATAATCGTCGCTATCGCAAAAATGGACATAGTCTCCTGCTGCTATTCTTAAACCTGCATTCCTTGCCCCCGCAGGAAGGCTATTCACATCCAGATGAATTGTTTTGAAATGTTTGTAACGTGTTGCATAAGCATCACAAATACGGCCACTTTGATCCGTTGATGCATTATCGACTAATATAACTTCATAATCGATATCAATCTGGTTTAAGATGCTTTGAAGGCATTCGTCCAAATACGATTCGACATTATATACAGGGATAATAACACTTAGAATCGGCATGTATGTATTCCTCTCCTTATGTCACCGCATAACATACAGTTTCACAAAATCCATCGCTGTAATGCCTCATAAATAGTTTATATTCTGGTACTAGCTGCTTTAAATACAAAGGTATTTGTACGATATCCAACGGTTTATGATACACGCATATAGCAAGTTTTGGTTTATATTCTCTTATTGTCTGCTCTGCCCCTTTGAGCGCTTCTAACTCTGCACCTTCTATGTCCATTTTTATAAAGGTAACGGGCTCCCCGTTGAGCGCTTCATCAACAGATATAACAGGAATCTCAATATTTCCGTTGGCGCTTAACCCGCTGGCTACACTCCCCTGTGCATTGAAGAGGAGCTGGTCTTTTTGACTCCAAAGGCCGCACGGTATAAGCTCAATATTTTCCGATTGTGCAAACTTGTCAAGAAACTGTTTATGTTTAAGTTCCTCCGGTTCAAAAGCATAGATTCTCTTATACTTTCCTCCCGTTTGCTCAAGAAACATTTCTACGGTATCGCCGGTGAAAGCCCCTCCGTCAACAAAGACTTCTTCCTCAGACAATGCGATTATATCGGATTCGAAATACTGGGGAGCCACGCTTTTCAAAGGAATCAGATGTTCGCGGTTCCCAGTAATACAATAATTGATTCGTTCATAAAAAACATGCTTGGACTGTTCATCTGCAAGCATGTTGTAAACGGTGTTAAAATCAGCGGTATTCATACTCACTACCGCTGAGTAATTCCGGAATAATAAATAAAAAGCAATGTCTGATGCGACAATATGTTCAATCAGGTTGTGGTGCAATTCGTTTTCTTTTAATTGAACAGATATTTCTTCACTGAATTGATATGATGTAATAAGAATAATACTATCACTATACTTTTTCTTTAGATCATCAAAACTTATGACAGGAACGCCCTCTATTTGAGTTCCCCGCTTTCTTGAATCATTATCGCAAAAGAGAAGCCTGTCGGCTATATGATGAGCCCTGAAATATCTCAGGTATTCAACCCCAATCTCGCCAGCACCAAATAAAACAATAGAAGTACTTTCGGATTTTTTTAGAAGTTCGGCGCATTTATCGATAATTAACTCTAGGTAATTAGGCTTATTTATAACCAAATCGAACGAAATATCTTTTACCATTCACATCTCCAATTCCCTTTCGATAATATCCAGTTTATTCAAATCAAAAAGAAAATAGTCCAACTAGGTTTCGTTGTTTTTTTCTGCCGCGTTTCATCGACTACCGTTTTCTTTAAGTACCGTCGGAAATTCGGAGGCTTAATTCCTCTTCGTATATTTTGCACTAGAACCAACACTGTACCATCAAACATCGCAATAATTTCATTGAACAAAACCATAGACATATGAGACATCGATTTTTGGAGAAAGCGAGGGTTCAAACCATTCGTCATTGTTTCATGTACGAAAAAAGGATTGAAACGATTCATGCCCTTATAAACGAAGCTAAAATCTGACCCAGATTTTAGTTTTTCGACATACGATTGAATTGCATATCATATTCTAAAATGTATAATTTTTCACAACGATAATTTAAGGATACTTAAACTTTTCACCAAAACCTCATCCCAGCATATTCATCGACATATTATATTTCATCGGGGAATAAGGAGATAACCAGATAATCTGTAAACTTTAAAACTTTCCCTTTTCTAATATGGCTTTTCTATGAAATGTGGCATTATGTTTAATTTTTCGACAGACAATAAGAGGCATAGTACCACTCAAACAAGTTCCCCGTATTATTCCAAGAATAAAAACAAGTCACGATTTTCTGTGTTCCACACTGACCTGTGACCACATTCAAACTTTTGTAACGTTTGTCGTTGGCATCACCAAGAACCTTTCCCTTTTGGGCACAGGCTTCTATTCGCAGTCATAACATTCGTCAATACCTCAGTGACGAATATAAAAAACTCTCTTCAAACTAAAGTATAAGGGAGCATTAATTAACTGAATGATCATGCATTTAAAGAGGAACAAAACAATATTTGCTTTCGGTCTTTTAGACCCAAGGCTGGAATGGAGGTTCGTATGAAAGTAGTAATTCTCGCGGGAGGTTTTGGTACTCGCATAAGTGAAGAATCGCATTTACGACCTAAGCCGATGATAGAGATCGGCGATGCACCGATTTTATGGCATATTATGAAGATTTACTCTCATTATGGCTTCAATGAATTCATAATTTGTTGCGGTTACAAGGGACATATGATTAAAGAATACTTTGCCAACTATTACATACACCGCAGCGATATGACATTTGACTTTACAGCCGAGAACAAGATGATTGTACATGCAAACGTTGCGGAGCCATGGAAAGTTACCGTTGTTGATACGGGGTTGCACACACAAACTGGTGGACGTATTAAGCGCATTGCACCCTATATCGGCAATGAGCGGTTTATGATGACTTACGGCGACGGAGTCAGTGACATTAATTTAACAAAACTCGTACAGACGCACGAAAATTCAGGAAAGATTGCCACATTATCCGCGATTCAACCAGGTGGACGATTTGGCATGCTTAACATCAACGACCTTGACGGAACAATAACTGGGTTTCATGAAAAGGCGCAAGAAGATGGTGTTTGGATAAACGCAGGGTTCATGGTGATGGAACCAGAAGTCTTTGATTATATAGATGGAGATTCAACGATTTTTGAGCGTGAGCCGCTTGAGCGCATGAGCGCGGATGGCAAGCTAGGTGTCTATAAGCATAACAAATTCTGGTCCTGCATGGATACGGCTCGGGATAAAGGGGTACTTGAAGCGGATTGGGCGAGTGGCAATGCGAAGTGGAAAGTGTGGGTGGATTAAATCATCAATCTTTTCGGTGATAGTGCGGAAATAGTCTAAACCAGCAGAGGATACCGTATATATGGTTATGAACTGGATATGGATAACTTTAGCAAAGCGGCTGTCCGCCAACTAGAATGTCACACTGGTACTAAAGGGATTATAGAATTCAGAAAACGAATTACTTTTTACTCATAATGCAACAACTTTGCGGAATCGTCACTTATTTACAGCATATCTAGCATAGAGGAATACCACGTTCTGGTATTTGCTTGACTATTATTTTGAAGATAAGGAATACAGTGTATTGCCACCTTTCATTAAAATGGATATTAAAGACGCTACATGGTTCCACAGAAATAATTAAGCAAGGTAAACCAAAACTTACAATTTACATATACCAAAATCTAGAAGAAATTTCTAAATTACCGAGGACAATACTCGGTATTCAGAATAATTATATGTGCTATGACACCATATTGTATGTGGGATAGGAGGAAAAAAATGCGTATTGCCGTGTTTGGACTTGGATTTGTCGGACTGACCACTGCGCTCGGTTTTGCGGACAAAGGTTTTTCTGTGTACGGATATGACATTAACAAAGAGCACTGTGCAGTGATATCCGGCGGAAAAGTCCCTTTTTTTGAGCCAGGATTGGACGACGCGCTCGCGCGGAATCTCGGAACAGCATTCATCTTAGTGAACAGTGCAATAGAAGCGGCGTATAAGAGCGACATCTGTTTTTTCTGCGTTGGAACGCCGAGTCTGCCTGACGGTAGCGCGGATTTGGAACATTTGCTATTTGCAATTGACAGCGTTCTTGAAACAGTCTCCCCAGACTGTGTGCTTGTCGTAAAATCCACGGTTCCACCGGGAACGCTTAGCGAACGAGTCACGCCGCATGTCCGTGCAAAGGGAGCAAACAATCCGGTTGTGGTAAACCCGGAGTTTTTGCGCGAGGGTAGCTGCTGGGAGGATTTTATAAACGCTGACAGAATTGTCTGCGGCGTGACTGACGATATAGCAAAAAGTATGCTGGCGGAGCTCTATATGCCGTTTGGCGCGCCACTTCATTTTGTAGAGCCTAATACGGCTGAGTTTATTAAATATTTATCAAACTCCTTGCTTGCAGCACTAATCAGCTACTCAAATGAGATGGCTCTACTAGCAGATGCAGTTGGCGGTATCGAAACGGCAAGGGCGTTTCGCATTCTGCATGAGGACAGCCGGTTTGCCGGCGCTGAAATTAGCAGCTACATATATCCCGGCTGTGGTTACGGTGGGTATTGCCTGCCGAAAGACACAGCAGCCCTTGACGCTGTCGCACTAAGCCGAGGATTCACGCCGCGAATACTTGAAAATGTAATTTCTCTTAATAACGAAATGCCAGATCTGACTGCTCGAAAAATTGCTCGTGCGGCAGGCAAAAAAACTGAGAAAATCGGTATACTCGGTCTGTCGTTCAAACCAGGCTCTGATGACGTCCGCGACAGCCCAGCGGTGAAGATCATCAAAACATTGATACGTGACGGTTATGTTAATATTTATACCTATGACCCACTCGCTATGCAGAAATTTCAAAACATGTACAGACTTCCCATTACTTATTGCGAATCGGCGCACGAAGTGTGCAAAACTTGCCGCACGGTCGCACTTGTGACCGCTTGGGAAGAATTTAAAGAAATTGATAAGACCTTTCCAGATACACACTTCGTCGATTGCAGGTATTTCTTAGAAAATTAAGTTTAATTGGACTGACGTGGCAAAACATTTGGTATAGATAAGGAATGGTGAACAATATGTCGGATAATAGAATTTTACTAGAGGACTTGCGGCGCATCATGGATGGCTTAACAGAGTACGAGCGCAGCGCTTTAACAGGAAGGAAAATATTTATAACGGGCTTTGCTGGCTCCCTTGGATTTATGCTGGTGCAGTTTTTTGCCCACTATGGGCAGATACTTGGTGTAAAACACATATACGTGCTTGATAATTATATTTTCGGAAAGCCCAAGTGGGTCCACGCAATAGAAAGCCACCCCCTGTTTACGGTGCGCGAGGGCGATGTCATTCGGGAGGATTTTTCGTTTGCCGGCGACGCGGACCTTATTTTTCATATGGCGTCACTGGCGTCTCCTGTATACTACAGATTGCATCCAATCGAAACGATGGACGCCGACGTTGTCGGGCTACGGCGCCTGCTTGACTTTTACAGTGGCAGAGGCATTTTCAATTTGTTGTTTTACTCCACCAGCGAGGTTTATGGCGATCCTGAACCAAAAATGGTGCCAACGCCAGAAAGCTATTGGGGCAACGTTAACAGCTCCGGACCACGCTCCTGCTATGATGAATCAAAACGGTACGCCGAAACGCTCTGTTATAATTTTCATTATCAGAAAGCCTTCCCGGTGACGGTGTTACGGCCGTTCAATAGCTTCGGACCCGGACTACATTCAAATGATAAACGCGCCCCAGCGGATTTTGCGATGAATATTTTGCAGAATGAACCAATTGTCTTGTACAGCGACGGTAAAGCGACTCGTACCTTCTGTTATACTTCGGATACGACGCTCGCGTCGCTAAAATGCGCGTTGTACGCGCGATACGACATCTTTAATATCGGTAACGACACGGAAGAAATGACGATTTTGGAATTAGCGGAGCTATATCGTTCCGTTGGGAATTCCCTCTTCGGGTATAACGGGAGCATCATATTTAGTGAGCATACAGACAAACATTACAATACAGACAGCCCACAGCGCCGCTGTCCGGATTTAAGCAAAATAAAAACAGTACTGGCTTACACGCCGACCGTAGATACGCGTACTGGAATAGAACGGTATTTGAGATATTTAGAAATGAACGGGAATAATGAAAAATAGATCATAAAAGAGGTGTAAATATGCAAATGTCTGGGCAGAGACCGCTTGTAAGCTTTATCGTAAGTGTATACAATCTAGAGCGTTATATTGGTGCGTGTTTGGACAGCATCATTATTCAGCCCTTTGATGATTATGAAATCGTTTTGGTTAATAACAATTCTACTGACGGAAGTGATGCCATTTGTAGAGAATACGCAAAGCATAATAAACAGATACGATATTACGCGCTGACCGGTGAGTCGATCTTCGGCAGGGCGGTCATATACGGCACCCAAAAAGCGTGTGGGCAATATATACATTATATAGATGGTGACGATATGTTAGCTCCGGGCGCATATGGCGAAATAGCAAATATTTTACGAAACAATGCTCCCGATGTGCTTTTCGGGCGGTTCAGTACTGTTTTAGAGGAAAGTATCATTAATTTTACTGACACATCTTATCAAACTGAACGTATTAACGGGCGAGATAAGGATCAAGCTCTTGAATACCTAACCAAAGTACAGCCATTTAATATAGCAACGTGGCGACTGATTTTTTCACGAAAATTACGGGAGTATTATAATGCGTCCATAAAAAGTTTAAAGACGCCAGCGAATATTTACCATGATGTCTACGTATCTATCCGTACTTTGCTCTCGGCTCACTCGGTACACTATGTTGACATGTTGGTTTACTTATACCGTGTCCGTTCTTCATCAATTTCGAGAATACCCCCACCCAAGGCTGTCTCGGAGTGCTGCAAACTGTTGCACTCCCTGACGTTGTTGATGCGCTGTGTGGCAAAAACGGAACAAGAGCGAGGTTTTGTCCGCGTCTATATGGAACAATTTCGTTACCAACTCATTGCTGCATTATGCACCGTAAGCAATGAACAACTAACCGAAAGCGCCGCCGAGATAGATAGATACTTGGAGCAAAAAAATTTGGAAGATACGGACACGAGCTCGAAAGACTACGGCTGTTCTGTAATTGATACACTATTATCAGAGGGCACTGTAGTGGGCCTTGCCAGTTTACGAGTACAATACTTTAACATAATTGAGCAAATGGCCAGGAAAGTTTTAACAAAGAAGGGACATATATATATTGCTCCAACGGGCCATATTGGTTTATATTTAAAAACTGCTTTTGAGGCAAGCAACCTTTCTTTTTCTGGTTTTTTTGACAACGATGTACAAAAAAATGGAATGTTAGCTGATGGAATTCCTGTTTACCTCCCTGCCGCTGTAAAGAAAATTGCTGGTGACAAGCCAATCACAATCCTGATTGTATCCGGATATCAAAATGTGAGAGAGGAACTCAGGAGACAGTTTATCGCGCTTGGTATTGATGAAAGCGATTTGCTTTTCGTCGAATTCTAACATTTGGAGAGGTGTCTATGCCGTTTATTAGCGTTATTTTGCTTACATACAACCGTGAGCAGTACTTGCCAGCCATGCTGGACTCCTTGCGGAATCAGACATTCGGTGATTATGAGCTAATTCTAGTCAACAATGGTTCAACAGACGGTACAGCGGAACTCTGTACCACTTACGCAGAAGCGGATGCGCGAGTGAAACTATTAACAATTTCGCAAAACAACGGTGCATCGTCTGGACGCAACAGCGGTCTTGCTGCCGCTACAGGCGAATATGTTGTATTTGTGGATGACGACGATCGATGCGAGCCATCGATGCTCTCGTTTCTCGCCGATCTTGCACGTGAAGAGAATGCCGACATTGCTATGTGTGGTAGCTATAACGATTTCGGGGATAGGCTGGAGCCGTACTTCATTTGCAATGATCGGTTCGTTTTTGATCGATTACAGGGATTAAGAGAGTTATTAAAACGTCGCCTTTACAACGCCGCGCCACCGCCCAAGATCTTTCGGCGCAGTTTGTGGACGGGACTGTCATTCCCGGACAATGTACTGGTGGACGACATTCACGTTATCTACAAGGTATTTGAGCGAGCAGGGCGAATAGCTGTGTGGAATATGCCGATGTATTATTTTAGGAAGCACTCGTCCAACATGACGGCGTTTATACATAACAAGCAGATGACGCCGGAGTTGCTTGATGAGTATTTGGCGATGTATCAAACACGGGCAGAATACCTCTCCAAACGTGCACCGGAAATTGTTGAAGATATTGAAAAATCTTTGTTCGCTTTTATGCAACGTATGTGTGAGAACATTAAATCAAATAGCTTAACGGGCTTTGAAAAGCAACTAGAGTATATGATAAATTACCTAGTTAATCAGGGAGAGTAATCAACTACGCCAAGGCGTAATTGCGTCCGGATTTTTGAATTGTGCCAGCACAATTCATTCCTTTGAAAATCCGTGACATCCGCCGGAGTCTTTGGGCCAACAAGATGCTTCACTCAGTCGTTGCCACAGGACGTGGCGTTCTTAGACTGAGTTTCTCTATTTCAGTAGGTGTTTGGACACCCACTGAAAAGGTACCAAAATCGCATTCATCTCACCACCTATAGAGGTGGAAGTCTTCCGCTGAATAAAGATAAAAAGCGGGTCGCCAAAAGATATGCGAATTTTCCAAATTGATATAACTGACGCCTGTACGCTGGCCGATTCAAATTGCACACGCATTTGTGGTAACTACAAGAAGCCCTTCTTAATGTACAAAGAAACATTCTGTATAAACGCACATAATCTATAGGAGATGAAAAAAACGTGAATTTATAAAAATATTTCTATATGCTTAGGGGATGATGTTGCTTGAAAAAGTGTATTTTCTACACATACGCTTATAATGCGGAAAAAACGATGGCGCGCGCGATTGAAAGCGTTATTGCCCAGACTGACCAGAATTGGGTTTGGTATTTATTAGATAATGCTTCGACAGATGGAACGGGCGAAATCATCAAACAATATGCTTCCAAAGATTCGCGTATTATTGCGCTTAGAAACAAGCAGAATCATGTTCATGAAAAAGGGCATAGTTGGACAGAAATAATTGAGAATTACGATGAAAGCGATTATTTCTGTTTTCTCGATGCAGACGATGAATATAAAACGAACTTCTTGACGAATATGGGACGATTTATATCAAATCACAATCTCGACGTTGCCGCTTGTGGACATGATTTTATCGATGAAACAACCAAGGATCTAATTGCTGTTCGCAGATTGGGTCAAAACCTCATATTAGATACACCAGAAATGTTTAACACATATTTTACTGATTATCATCAGTTTATGAGGACAGTATGGTGCAAACTTTACAAGGTGTCGGTTTTACGCAGGTTTAATTTTTCACGTATACCAAGTTTGCACTACGGTGCAGATACACTGTTTACAATTGAAAATTTTCGTAATGCCAGCCGTGTCGGTATCCTCGCAGACTCATTACATAAATACTATATGAATCCACATTCTTCTTCGCATCAGTTAGACGCTAGTCGTATTACATGCGACCGTATACTTGACGATACAACACGCGCGTTTCTGATTGAAAAGTGCGGAGCCATCAGCCTGCAGAACGAGCAGTTTCTTCATGTTGTCTACTATAACGGAATATACGACACGATAGGCGTTATACTTAAGGAAACCTTGACACAATATGCAAAACTGCAAAGCCTGTATGATGTATTAACCCACAAAAAAACCAAGGAACTGTTCCAACAAATCGCTTTTCCTGATGAGGAGTTGGATTTACTGCGCACTCCAGTTACAAACTGGCTTGTTGGACAAAAAAAATATCAAGCCTTTAACAGCGCTGAAATGACCGTTGAAATACTAATGGCCATCTATCCACACTTATCTCAATTTATAAAAAAAGAAACGCTGAAGTATTTACTATTGGAAATTCCTGATATGATCCCATATGTTCTACGAAAAGACTACAATAGCATTATTGAACGTTTTCAATCTTGGTATAAAACTCGCAATGTAGATGATCCCTCGTTAACAGAAATAGAAATCATGGCGTATCTTGCCGTAAAGCCGGATGACCAGCTACTGTTGCTTTTTTTAGACATCAAAAAGAAACGACCTTTGTCGTCAAAAAAATTGAATATTGACTCGCAAATTGCCAATCTACTCACAAAGTATCCTTTACTCCAAAATATCAGTGGCGACTTAGTAGCTATTTTTACAAATACGGTTCGTTGGATAATGAAGGGCGATCTTAACCGTGCGTTTGATGAGTTTATCTATACTTCACAAAACACTGAAATACCTGACGCTGAAGCTTATATCTTGTTAGGTCAAAACTTGTCAGCTGCTTTAAAAAATCTCTGAGGCATATACATTTCCGCACGATTAGGAACTTGCCAAGTTCACACAATTATTACCGAATGACGTACGTTTATCTAATTTAAAGAATGATCCTGAATCTACTGAGAAACAACAACAGCAATCGCGCTAATTCCAGTGGGTGTAGTTTCGTTAGTGGGGGTACCATAATAGTACCTCTTTTTAATGCCTTCAATATCTGCACTAATAACTTGTGCATCTAAACGCCTTTCCAATTATTAATATCGTAATGCCACCATTCCACTGCATAATTCGTAAACCCAGCCAACGTCATACAGTTAAATAACGTCGATGCTTCCACGCCTCCCTTTTTCCCCTCTGGATGCTGTTCAAAATAGCGTGTCGCAGATTTTTCACTTATTTCATCAAACGCTGTACCTAAATTTAAAGCATTGCCATCTAAATCTCCTAGTGTTTCATCAATCGCCCCGCCTGTTAAATAAGAAGCCAAATGACCATGATCAATGCTTGGAAACGCACATACTTTCGCATTTCTCTTTCAACCTCTTGCTCAGTTAAATACGAAACCTACTCTATTATTAATGGTAAAAGGATTACCTTGTTTAACTAGATTTGTATCTGCATAAATAAAAGAAAAACTCAATCATGAAAGAATTGTTTTACTCGAATAATTCCGTTCGGAAGTTTTGCATAGAAGTAAATCGAACTACGATTATCTATTGTGTCCTGACGCAATGAAAAATTAAAGATATTTTGCAGTTGTTTATCAATCGGTAGTAACGGGCTAAAGTTAATATGCTCTACCATTTCATCTAATGACATCCCATCATTCATAAAGTTCAAATTCATAAGCTTCCACTTTATGTCCATTTCGACCAATTGTAGTCTGTGCCTGTGAAAGTGAATTTAAAATGGCTTCCTCGGTTGCTTCTGCAGCTGCTGCAAATAATTGATTCATAATAGGATGATCCTCACGTAGTTGTGTACGTGTTTCGACAAGCTCATCTGATTGATGAGCGATACGGTGTGCTGTTGTAAAGCCAATGACTATATCCCCACTACCATGTGAAAAGTGACTGCCTGTACGTCCAAGACCAATGCCACAGCGTTTAATAACACGTGTCAGTTGACGATTACTAAGTGGGGCATCTGTGGCTAGTACGATGATAATGGAGCCATCTGATGGAGATATTGTCGATTCGCTTTGACCGCTAGTAGCAACATAGTGGTGTGCTAAAAAGTCAGAGCTTTGCCCGAAATTACTGAGGACCATACAGCCTACCATATAGTTCGTTGACCCATGTGTCACAATTCGAGAAGATGAGCCAATCCCACCTTTATAGCCAAAGCACATCATTCCTTTCCCAGCACCAACTGCCCCTTCCTCTGCAGTTTCAGTGGATGCCTTGCGAATCGCTTCCAAAGCATGCTCAGGTGTAATTGGACATTCCCGAATGGAATTTAAATAACTATCATTACATTCCCCAACTACGATATTAATAGTTCCTGTTGAAAGTCCTATTTCACTATTCGTATCTAGCATAAACTGTAGCGTTCCCTGTGTTACAGCTGGAACGCCAAATGTATTCGTTAGCATAATGGGTGATTCAATAACCCCAAGCTCATTTACCTGCACGAGCCCTGTCGTTTTACCAAAGCCATTTATGACATAGCTTGCAGCAGTAACCTTTTGCTGAAACAAATTGCCTTCATGCGGTAAAATCGCAGTTACTCCTGTACAAGCATAGGCGCCGTCTTGATTCATTTTCTCATCAAGTGTCACATGCCCTACACGCACGCCAGCTACATCCGTAATACAATTTTTCTCACCAGTTGATAATGCGCCAACGACGATCCCCATTTCTCGTACTTTTTTTGGCATATTAGTCATTCCTTATGCATCGCCATATTTACAGCAGCCTGTGCATGTAAAACTGTTGTATCAAAAATAGGTACGTTCACATCTTCTTGTTTAATAAGTAATCCAATCTCTGTACAACCTAAAATAATGCCTTGTGCGCCTGATTGCACAAGATTCTCTATCACCTGTAAATAATAGTCCTTCGACGCTTGTTCAATTCGACCCAAGCATAATTCTTCATAGATGATACGATTGACTTCAGTGCGCTCCTCAGCTAGCGGAACAAGCACTTCAATGCCAAATCCCTCTATTCTAGCTCGATAGAAATCTTGCTCCATCGTGTACTTTGTTCCAAGAAGGGCCACTTTCTGTAAACTAGCTTTTTCTATTTGATTTGCTGTCGCATCAGCTATATGTAAAATTGGAATGGTGATTTTTGCCGTTATGATATCAATAACCTTGTGCATTGTATTTGTACAAATAACAATAAAATCTGCCCCTGCACTCTCCAGAGATTGCGCTGCCTCTGCAAGAACTTGCCCTGCCTTTTCCCACGCTCCCTCAGCTTGATAATGCTCAATTTCTTGAAAATCTACACTATATAAAATACATTTTGCTGAATGCAAGCCTCCTAATTGTCGCTTTACCTCTTCATTCATCAGGCGATAATACTCTGCAGAAGACTCCCAGCTCATACCGCCAATCATACCAATTGTTTTCACGCATACTCCTCCTTTAATTTTACTACTATATAATCATTCTATCTCAAATAAGGAAATTTTCAAAAAGTTTTTAAACCTCTCTTTTCAAAATAGCCAATATCTAATTAATAAGATGGGTATAGAAGCAACAACAACATTTATACTAATAAAAAAGTAAATACCATCCTTCAAATCAATGCTAATAGCATACACAAAACCCATTAAATCAGAAATGATCAATACAACGATAGATGAAAACTTAGAAATAAAAAAGTGACAATTCCTGCAACTATCCTAATCACCATATCCATCAGCAGAAAACGTCATACGTAACCTCCTTTTATTACAATATGCATTTTTCTTTTACATCATTATATTATTTTCTCACAGTAAAGCTTCTACAGATGGTTCATCACAATATCTATTCTAAGTATAAGTAAGTCCTTCACTGCACTTGCATTTGAACTAGATATTTCAACTATTGGAAAAATATTTAGCAATAAAATCGTTTTCTAAAATTCAGTATTTTCAAAAAGTGGATATATTACAAAAAAACAGTGTAAACTGAAGCGTATTGAGATTGGAGGTAAACAAAATGGAATGGATATCGAATATTGTAAATGAGACTAATAGTATTTTATGGACATATTTCATTATCACACTATTATTAGCTGCAGGGTTTTATTTTTCCTTTGGCACAAAGTTTGTTCAAATTCGACTTTTCCCTGAAATGTTTCGTTTAATAGTGGAAAAAAGAGATGGAGAGTCAGGTGTTTCTCCGTTCCAAGCATTCACGATTAGCGCAGCCTCGCGTGTAGGTACTGGGAATATTACAGGCGTTGCATTAGCAATCGGAGTAGGTGGACCAGGAGCAGTATTTTGGATGTGGATCATCGCCATATTAGGAATGGCGACTGCCTTTATTGAAAGTACGCTTGCACAGGTGTACAAAGTAAAGGATGGCGATACGTTCCGTGGTGGACCAGCCTATTATATGGAAAAAGCATTAGGCCAACGAAAATTAGGGATTATTTTTAGTATTCTTTTAACGTTAAGCTTTGGCTTTATTTTTAATGCTGTACAATCGAACACGATTGCAACTTCTGTTGGTGAGGCATTCCATATTAAACCTTATATCATTGGTATTATGTTAGTTGTGTTAACGGCCATGATTATTTTTGGTGGCGTACATAGAATTGTAAAAGTTACGCAAGTACTTGTACCCGTGATGGCAGTTTTCTATTTAGCTGTAGCCCTTTTTGTTGTTGTGACAAATCTGTCTGAAATACCTGCCGTTTTCAAGCTGATTTTCACAGAAGCGTTTGGTCTTAAAGAAGCAGCTGGTGGAGCAATCGGAACTGCTATTATGCAGGGCGTACGCCGTGGTTTATTTTCAAATGAAGCCGGTATGGGTAGTGTACCTAATGCCGCAGCTACAGCAAATACGTCACACCCTGCAAAACAAGGATTAGTGCAAAGCTTAGGTGTATTCTTTGATACAATTATGATTTGTTCTGCAACAGCGTTTATCATTATTTTAGCGGGTCTATATAATACAGGTGAAAGCAATGGAATTATTCTTACACAAAATTCCTTAGCTGTACATGTAGGTTCATGGGCTCCTTACTTTATCGCTATTGCTATTATTTTCTTTGCCTTTAGCTCCATCGTAGGAAATTACTATTACGGTGAATCTAATATTGAGTTTATGAATGCGCATAAAGGCTGGATGTTTGGCTACCGTATTTTAGTTCTTGTTATGGTGATGTTTGGTTCTCTTGCACAGGTACAGCTAGTTTGGAACTTAGCTGATCTGTTCATGGGACTAATGGCTATCATCAATATTACAATCATTATATTACTTGGTAAAATTGCCTTCCTCGTGTTAGACGACTTTACAAAACAAAAGAAAAACGGCAAAAACCCTGTATTTTATGCAAAATCAATCCCAACATTGAAAAATACTGATTGCTGGGAAGAAGATCGATAATTATTGAAAAACGCCATTCCTCTGTTGGGGAATGACGTTTTTTTATGGAATCAATTATGTCTCGGTATAATGCCTTCCAGAATTGGCATTGTGCTTAGGCCTGCAAATGTTTTTTGCGCGAAAGCGTAACAGCAGCAGCAGCACCGAGGTGGTCACTCAGGCATTTTCACAGGTTGTGAAGTTTTTTAGCCTGAGTTCCTTTATTTCAGCGGGTGTTTGGACATCCTCGCATACATCTCACCACATATTTAGGTGGGAGACTTCTGTAACTGTCGTTTCTTACGTTACACAAGACATTTCGCTAAAGATGTTAATATTTAAATTGACTAATTAGCTGCTTTAGCTCATCAGCCATATGCGCAAGAGCTTGTGCAGAAGCATTAATTTCTTCCATTGAAGCTAATTGTTCCTCTGTAGACGCTGCAACGTCCTCTGAAGCAGCTGCATTTCCCTGTGCAGAGAATGCTAAATCCTCCGTAACAGCTGTCACCTCTTGTACACTTGCTGACATTTGTTCAGATGCAGAAGATACCTCTTCCATTTTAGGAGTAATTTTATCCATACTCG
>NZ_JBIWGL010000041.1:0-39532 GCF_044763535.1 Lysinibacillus sp. NPDC095746 | reverse complement strand
GAAAGCGAGCGGAATGCTTCGGAAAACAACAGTAGAGTCACAGTGCCAAATGAAAAAAGCGAGGTATTCAACGATTTACTCGTTAAATACCTCGCAATGTGAGAAGATATAGACTTTTTCAGTGCCCTCAAAAGCTGAGGCATCTTTTTTTTGTAGCGATAAGCCCAGATTTAATAAATAGTGTAGGATGAAGAACCCCCCTACTGATTAAAGTTTCCCTTAATTTTATTTTTAGTCCTGAATTTTTATTCTCCTTTTTGGTTAAAAAGTCAATACTTCATAATAGTTTTATAGTATAATTATCCTAAAGTCATCTATAAAGCAGTAGATGGAGGAAATTATTTAGAGCTTTAGAAGGGAGTTATGATGTGGAAATTTAATGAGGATTTTTCATTTGTGAAGCAAGGTAATCAATTCATCCTATTATCAATGATTTTAATAATCGTAATGGGTTTGGGTAGCGATAAATTTTATGGGATATTTGGAGAGAACAATTATGTAACGATTCATTTAATGATGGAAATGCTCATAACTGTAGTGACAATGTCTATTTCCATTCAGACATGGTTAATTACGCCGTATATTTTATCGAACAGAGTGCTCTATATTGGGGCATTATTTTTAACGATTAGCTTATTAGAAATGGCGCATGCACTTTCCTATAAAGGAATGCCATTTTTTATTACAGAAAGTACGCCGTATGCATCAACATGGTTTTACATGTTTTGTCGATTACTATTATCGATTGGTTTTCTCATTATTTTTTTTGTAAAGGAAAAGGAAATAAAATCAAGTTATCGTTGGTTTATTTATAGCTTGCCATTTGCCATAATCACTTGTTGTTTTGGCGTTCTCTATGGTCCAACGCCAATTTTGCCCCCACTTATAATGGAAGGTGAAGGTCCAACTGATTTAAAAAATATTTTACAATATACAGCTGTTGCGCTTCAGTTGGTGATTATGGTTCTATTACTTAAAAATTTTAAGAAAGCACCTAAAATTATATTTTTATTATTATGTAGTTCCATTTATTTAATCATGAGCGATTTTCTTTATACAATTTATCAAGATGTTTATGATATTAAAAACTTCATTGGACATATTTTTGAGTTAGGTGCTTCTTATCTTTTATTTAGAGCTATTTATTTTTCATCTATCGAAAAACCTTTTCAGCAGTTAGTTGATACACAAGAGCATTTAGAAAAATCTCGCGAAAAGATGCATCATATGGCTTACCATAATGAGATTACGAATTTACCAAATGAACGTTTTTTAATGGAATCATTAAAGAAGGATTTATACATATCTAAATCCCAAAAGGCAATTCTTGCGATCGGTATAGAAAGAATTTCTGCGATTAAAGCGTCTTTAGGTAGTACATATGCAGACCAAATGATATGTCTAATCGCGCAAAGATTGAAAAATGTTTTACCAGAGAAGTATTTACTGTGCTTGCTGAGAGAAGATTATTTTGTCGTTTATATTGATGAGGTGAATAATACCCATCAATTGACACAGCTTAGTCAGCAGCTTCAATATGTCATGGAAGAATCATTCCAAATACAACATTTTTCTCTCAATAGTCAATTAAATATTGGTGTTGCTTTATTTCCAACAGATTCTTATAGGGAAGAGGAACTTGTTAGATTTGCACTCTATGCTATGCATGAAGCGCAGAAATCTCCAACTCGTCTACGCTTTTATGAGTCCTCAATATCTAAAAAGACGACGGAGCAACTTTTATTAGAAAATGATTTACATGATGCACTAGCGAATCAAGAGCTTTTTTTAGACTATCAACCACAACTAGATTTACATACGGGCCAAATTAAGTCAGTAGAGGCTTTAGTCAGATGGCAGCATCCAAAGAAGGGGTGGATTTCGCCGGGAGTCTTTATCCCAATTGCTGAGGAATCGGGATTAATTATTCCTATCGGACAATGGGTACTAGAAACAGCCTGTCAACAAGTAAAGGAATGGGAGGCAGCGGGATTGCCACCGATTAAAGTAGCGGTCAATCTGTCATTAGGTCAACTTTTTCAGCAAAATTTAGTTGAGATAATTCATCATGTTCTTGAGAAAACACAATTAGAGCCGAAATATTTGCAGCTAGAGATAACAGAGAGTATGACCATCAATATAGATCATATGACGACGATTTTACAAAAATTGAGGGCGCTTGGGGTTACGATTGCAGTAGACGATTTTGGGACAGGCTATTCATCATTATCTTATTTAAAGGATTTTCCTATAGATTGTTTAAAAATTGATCGATCTTTCGTTCAGAAAATACATTCGAACTCTACAGATAAAGCATTAGTTGACATGATTCTCTCTATGGCAAAGCATCTACAGTTAAAGGTAGTTGCAGAAGGAATAGAAGAGATAGAACAGCTGACTTATCTATTAGACGGTAAATGTGATACTGTACAGGGCTTCTTATTCAGTAAACCTGTACCTCCACATGTATTTCAGGAGAACTATCAAACGCTTCACAAAAATGCAAAGTTTATTTTAAATTCAATTTCTACATCTGAAGTATAAAATGTTCATACAACATCCTTGTTTCATCTTTTGGCGAGGATGTTTTTTAGTTTGCTTGAAAAAGTATGAGAGCCTACATGGCAGACCTATACACTACCCGTTTCTTTCTATTCTACAATCATGGTATGATAGTGAAGAAATGATTTGTAGACATAAAGGACGGGTTTTTTCATGGCACAAGAAGTGGCAAATAAATTTATTGAAAATGTATGTAATCATTTAGTGCGCAATATGAATATTACGAAGGTTGAGAAGCACTTTAAAGAAGTAATAGAGATGCAGCGTAAATCAGCACAGTCTCAAATTGATTTTTGGGATATGTTAATGATGAATATGCTGTATTTTACTGAAAATGAGCAAATTTGGGAAAAGGAATTTTTGAAGATGCTCGAAAAGAAAGAATGGTTAAAGACCACTGTACTTGAAGAAGAACTATTGATGCATCAAATGCGAATTCGTCAGCAAGTTGCAGAACAAATGGATGCCGCTAAAGAATTGTTTCATAAGCAGTATAAGACAGACAATGTGACAGAGGAAGATATTGTTTACGATTATGCTTATAGCTCTGCTGGACATTCCATGCGCATAGATTTATTAACGGTACTTGTCTCAACTCCAGAGCAATCAAAAGTGCTATTTAACGCAGATCCACAAGAAACGATTCGTATAATTAATGGCTATATTGCTTATCACACTGACGGGATTATAAATAAAACAAAATTACTATAATATGACTCATTACAAAAGTTGAGATATTAGTTGTCATGTATATAAGTCGATCGCAGTACATTGAGTGAACTGATAAAGAACACGTTCTATTATGACGATTTCGTACATAAAAACATTGTGTTCCAAGTGTCTGCTCGTAGATCCCAAAACTATTTATGATAACGAAGCAATCCTGTTTTTGTCTAACTATTTTTTGCAGTATAATAAGGTGACACTAAGTTCACCTGAAAGGAATTTTTGCATGAATACACCATTTACATTTAAACATACACAACCAACGAATATGAATCCAAATAGAAAATATCCAGCGATTTTTTTATTGCATGGTATGGGAAGCAATGAAGATGATTTACCACAATTAGTGCAGGACTTTAAAGAGCAATGTCATATCTTTAGTTTACGAGGACCTATTACGCAAAAGCCTGGCTATGCTTTTTTCACAATCCAAGACATCGGTAAACCAGACCGTGAAATTTTCGATAAAGTATTAGTGGCTCTACAACGATTTGTGTTAGAGGCAATTGATGAATATCAAATTGATCCACATAAAGTGTACATGCTTGGATTCAGTCAAGGAGCAGTTTTGGTACAGTCACTTGCTTTTGCAATGGGTAATTTAATTACAGGAATAGTAGCTTTAAGTGGCTACACGCCAAAATTCGTGACAGAGGAATATGCAATTCGCCCAATCAATCACTTACATGCATTTATTTCTCATGGAGATTATGATTATGTCATCCCGTCGCAATGGGGCGCTGAAAGTAAAGAACTATTTGAGCAATTTGGAGCTACTGTGACATTTAAGCAGTATCCAGACGGTCACGGTGTTACACCAGAAAATCTACGTGACCTAACTGAATTTTTAGCACAGCAATTACAAGATAATCTTCAATGAACTAAAAAGCCGAGACACGAATGATGTCTCGGTTTTGTTTTTTTTAGTAAATCAATCAAGCTCTATTTTGATAAGCTTCGATCTTTGTTAGTCACTGCAGCGACTGCATCGTGAATCGTTGTTTCAAAATGATTGCTTTGTAATGAGGATACACCTTGAATAGTTGTTCCTCCTGGTGAGCATACCTGATCTACAAGTGCCCAGGGATGTTCCTGAGATTGTATTATCATTTTGGCACTGCCGAGTACTGCATTTGCTGCAATATCAAGAGCCATGCTTTTGGGCATTCCTTCACGAACAGCAGCACGTGCTAACGCGTCAATATACATATAGGTGAATGCTGGTGAAGCACCACCGATCGTTGTAAATATGGAAAATAGGTGTTCAGGGACCTCGATAATTGTACCAACTGTTTCAAACAGTGAAATGACAGACTGTAGCTGCATATCTGATACTTGTTCACTTGCTGTAAAGCAGCTTGTAGAGGCACCGATAAGTGCATTAATGTTTGGCATTACACGAATAATGGGGGTAACTTCAGATAGATAACCCTGAAAATATGAAATATTTTTACCTGCAGCAATGGAAACAATGACATGGTTGTCTTGTAAATGCTTTTTCACCTCTGGTAAAACATCTGGTAACATTTGGGGTTTGACACCGAGGATAATGACGTCACAATTCGACATAATATCTTCAATAGAGCTTGCGGCTTGAATACCGTAAGAGGTTGTTAATTTTGTTGTTTTTGCTTTGGTACGATTATAGCCATAAATAAAAGTAGGATTAAAATCTCCGCTTTTACACATTCCTTTAATAATGGCCGTTGTCATATTTCCAAGGCCGATAAATCCGTATTTCACGTGATAGACACTCCTTTATATAGTTAAAAGCATACACCTTAGTATAGAGTAGATTGTTTTACTTGAATAGTAATATGCAAAGAATCAAGCCAATTAGGTTCAAATTCATGTCAGTCGGTGGTATCATAGAAGATGTTGTGAATGAACGTGTATCTCTATGTTCTTTAGGTAGAATATAAAGAGTAAGAAAATCATGTACTTTATGTGAACATTGAGACAGACTCTATCTAAAAGAGGTAGAATAATAATTTGATATGTCTAACTTATTTCAGCGAAATCGGCAGTTACAAATGTTTTTTGTAGCATCCTATAGATGGTGATAAATGCGGGTGTAAGTGCCAAAATCCGCTGAAGATATCAAGGATCGGCAAGGAGTTTTTAGTGCAAGCACAAAGGCAGATTCCGGACGCATAATTAATCGCATGCAAAATTTGTCGCTTTCTAATGGTAAAGCGTGTAGAAATTAAGAGAGAAAAGGAATTAAGATGAATGGAACAAAATCTAAAAACGGAGCATAAACTACAATCTTCCAAGAAGTCCTCGCGCTCGTCTATTTTAGCGCAGACAGTAAAAACAGGGATCATTAAATCCAATTTAATTCCTATGTGGGCTGGTTTAACGCTAGGTATGTACAAAAATAAAATGACTTTTGTAGAGAATATACCTGAAATTATTTTCGCAACGATTGGCTCAGCGCTCGTTATTGGTGCTGCTGGAACATTTAATAATGTGTATGACCGAGACATTGATGCTATAATGCCTCGTACGCAAAGTCGACCAACTGTAACTGGTGAAATGTCAGCTAAAACAGCGTTAACTTTAGCTTTTGCTATGCTTATTCTCGGGGCAGCTTTGTTGGCACTTGCTTCACCATTAGCTGCAGGATTTGGTCTCTTAGGGGTATTTTTATATGTAGTACCTTATACAATGTGGACAAAACGTCGCACGATTTATAATACGGAAATAGGGAGTGTAGGAGGGGCGGTCCCTGCTTTAATTGGTTGGGCAGCTGTTTCTTCTGATATTACACATCCTGCGATACTTGGCCTATTTTTAGTTATGGTTATTTGGCAGATGCCTCATTTCTATGCCATTGCCATTCGTAAGCATGCTGATTACGAAGCAGCCGGTGTTCCAATGCTTCCGGTTGTGAAAGGAATGCGTCGTACTTATTATCAATCGAACTTTTATTTAATCTTATTGATATTATCAAGCTTTTTATTTGGCACTTTAAGTGTTGGTATTATGCTTGTTGCTCTATTGCTAAGCATTGCATGGCTTGTGATGAGTATTTACGGATATCATAGTAATAAAGATCAAATAAAGTGGGCGACAAAAATGTTTGTTTTCTCACTTATCCATATGACAATTTTATTTACAACAGTGATTGTGTACTCTTTAGTAGGTGTTATTTTTAAATTGTATTAAAACTTTTAGCTTCATTTTAGCACGAAAAGCCAACAGGTTATTCTACACTTGTTGGCTTTTCCTTTTCCACTGATATTATTTGATGACTTGGCCATTCTAATGCGTGTAATTGCCCTCCAAAAACAGCTCCACCATCTATACCAATGATATTATTTTCGCCAAAATAGACACTGTAATCTGTTGGATTATGGTGAAGTCTATAGGTAGGTGTATGGCCAAAGATTACAGTTTTTTCACCTTGATAACCTACATGAAACTCTTCACGAATCCATAAAAATTGCCAGGGATCTGTTTCTGCTAAAGCTAGGCCAGGAACTACACCGCCATGTACAAAAATGGCATCTTCTAATTCGATATAAGTATCAAAGGTTTCGATAAGCTGTAAATGTTCTTCGAGTTTGGGTATAGATTGAATAAAGCTAGGTAATGTCTCATTTTCAATGACTTCCTTAAAATCTTCTAACTGATAACCATAGCTTGCAAGAGTTGCCTCACCACCGCAAAGTTCCACCCAATGATTCCATGGCTTAGGTTCGCCAGAGCGACAGGCTTTTAGCATAATGGCTTCATGATTTCCTAATAGCACACGTGCACCTTGTGCTTGCAATTCTCCGACTAAGTTTAAAACACCACAAGATGCAGGCCCACGATCAATATAATCACCAAGTAAAAATAACTGATCTTGCACAGTATCATAATTAGCTTTTAATAATAATTCTTCAAAAAGTTCTAATTCCCCATGTATATCACTAATTGCTAGTATTCGATCCATAAAAGAGCATCCTTTCCAGTATTAGAGAAGTTATTATTTAGTATAGAGAATAGTGTTAGAAATTTCGACTAATGAAACTTTTAACCAGAAGTTTAGTTGTCATGTTATTACGCCATACTATCGGTTTCTAGTTATACTTTATCATATGACGAAGTGATTTCATTACTGTATTCATTCGTCTAGGTCTGGAATAACGAAGGGAGAGAATTTGCTATTATATTATAGTAGAACTAGGAGAGGAGAGAGTGAGAATGCAAGATAGTAGTACAACAAAACAGGAGATGAATATTGAAGAAAACGAGCGCCATCACTGGCAGTATTGGCAGGATCCTAGTACTTCTGCGCATAACGTAGAGGTATTTGGATGTAATGCTTCTACGTTATGTGCGAATACAGTACAATAATTATTCTCGGAAATTTTCCCATGATTGCCTAGCTATTGACTCGTCGAATGTTGATAGTAGTCGATAGTTGTTTGTATCTAAAATTCGAAAATGCTGACTAATGACATTTTGTTGTAGACGATAACCTTTGTACTCGCTAAGATTTTTCCACCATATGTATCCACCCATCGTCTTTTCCTTAGGATATAATGTTCCGTTATTAGCGATTAAGTCGACAACCTCAAGTGGGTCCCCGCCAAGCTCATGCTGTAAAATGGAGCTTTCTCTGCATAATGCACAAACTGCCACCGTTGTAGTCCAGCCAGTATAAATACGACCTTTTTCAATTTGAACAAGTGTTTTTTTAGAAAGTCCTAGTAAATCACTCATCTGATCCTGTGTTAAATCTTTTTCGGTACGGATTAATTTCAGTTTTTCCGAAATAAGTGTGATTAATTGTTCACGATTCATCCAAACACCCTTTCTTTCAGATCATCAAATACCATTATACATGAAAGTGGTAGGAGATGTTTTTTGTTACGAGGGTGACTATAGTTAAATAATGGGGAAAATGCTGACTATTTGAATCGTAAAAACAGACTATCCGCAATTTATTGGACAGTCTGTTAAATATTTAAATCTCGTATTTTTTCGTGTCAGAAATAACGCGGAAATGGATACCTTTAATTTGAGCGCTTACTTTATGACGTAGTGTATCAATATCTACGAGCTTATCATTTTCATTGACACATTCTGCAATCTCTTGTAATAGCTTCGTAAATGCCTCTTTGAAGAGTAAACGCATATTATCAAAATCTAGGCTACGGAAGTTTCCGTCAATATCAAATGCCTCCACTGAATTTAATTGCTTGGAAGCACCAGCAAAACGATCATCGTATACTGTGTAGTTTTCATCGGTTACTACGATAATATATAATACTTCACCTGTAATTGTTTTTAATTCAATGTTAGTTTTGTGTTTTTTGACGTCGGTAATGATATGAATACCATCCGAATGATATAGTTTAAACAATTTCATATGTATTGCCCCCTGAAAATAGAATCATATCCATATATTTATTATATATGGATATGCCTAATAATGGAATAAGAAAAAAGTATTTGGAAAAACTAAAATGGTCCCATTTGAACGATCCTATGGAGATAAAATTGTTATAAACTATTAAGAAAACCATATCAGTCAGAATAGGCCTCTAATACAGTAGGCACTATATTGCGAAGGGGACGAACTTCGATGTAATGAATACGATGGCCTTGCTGCTCATAAATACTAAATATATAAGGGGCCAACTCAATATTTTTAGTTGCTTTAATGCCATTATTTACTGTTAAAAACCAACCGCCCAATGTTTCGACTTCATCTGCTTCAAGTGTTACATTTAATAGTTTTTCAACATCCTCAATGAGCATTTTTGCGTTTAAAATATAGTGATTGTCACTTACTTTTCGGATTTCTGCAATTTCATCATCATCAAACTCATCGCGAATCTCACCTACTATTTCTTCTAAAATATCCTCGACGGTTACAAGCCCTGATGTCCCGCCGTATTCATCCATTAAAATAGCCATATGAATGCGCTCTTTTTGCATACGCACAAGTAATGCTTGAATAGGAATCGTTTCAATGACTCGTATAACAGGATTAATGAAATCTTCAAGGATTAATGAATCATCTGTAAGTTGCTCAAGCAAACAGTGTGTAAACAATTCCTTAACGTTGATAAAGCCTAAAATATTATCACGATCACCATCATAAACAGGATAACGAGTATAATTTTCAGCGGCGATAAAATGAATCATATTTGTAAAAGATTCATTTTTTTCAATGCCAACAATCTCTGTTCGAGGAACCATAATTTCACGAGCAATACGTTCATCAAATTCAAAGACATTATTCACAAACTTTAGCTCTGTTTTATTGATTTCACCACTTTCAAAGCTTTCAGATAGCAGTAATCGTAATTCTTCCTCTGAATGTGATAACTCATGCTCTGAAGCAGGCTTCATACCAAATAGGCCAATTAATACTCGAGCTGAGCCGTTTAAGAACCAAATAAATGGATACATCACTTTATAAAACAACATAATAGGTTTGGCAAAATGGAGTGTAATCAATTCAGCCTTTTGAATCGCAGCAGTTTTTGGTGCCAACTCACCGACGACAACATGTAAAAATGTTGCGATGGCAAAAGCACTACCAATTGTAAAAATCGTCATATACTTATCTGAAATGCCTATCAAGTTAAATAGAGGGTGGAGCATAAATTCAAATGTTTTTTCTCCGACCATCCCGATACCAAGCGCTGTTACAGTAATACCAAGTTGACAGGCAGATAAGTACTCGTCTAAATGATTGACAACATACTTTGCAGATACGGCTTTTTTATTGCCCTCCGCAATTAATTGGTCAAGCCTTGATGAACGTACTTTTACAATAGCAAACTCCGTTGCTACGAAAAAGCCAGTTAATGCTAATAAAATTGTAAAAATCGATAAGTTGAGTATGGTCTCCAAATAGTCGTTCTGTATGAACAGAACGTCACCTCCTAATTATGAATAAGTAACAGTAAAGATTGCATGAGTGCAATGCTTTCGGGTGAAACATTTTTTTTGATTTTTTCAATATTTTTGTTGTCTTGTTTGTTTATTTGTTCAAGTAAAGAAGTTACATCCTGCTCTAGGTCTTGCATTTTTACACGTAGCATTTGTACATCAATTTCTTCATGTGGAGCGATGTTTAGTTCATGTTGGATATCAATAAGTGAAAGACCTTGCCGTTTGCGTTGCTCGATATACTGAAGTCTTTCGATCATTGCAGGAGCATAGTAGCGATAATTGGATGCAGAACGTTCGGCTTCTAATAAGCCGATGTTTGTATAATAGTCGATTGTTCTTTTTGTAATGCCTGTTTTTTCTGCAAGCTCGCCAATTTTTAATCTCTCTGTCCCAATGCAAACACCTCCAAACCATCACGTGATACTTTTATTATAACTTGTTGGTTTTGAAAGTTTCAATTAGGAGAGTCCGATATTTCAAAATTGTAAGATTTTTTTGGTAGAGGGGCTTATTTGCTCAAGAACATCGAATAGACGCTTGTACATCTACTGTTGCTGTTCTTTCGCACAAAAAATTGTTACTGAAGTTTCGTTTTCGCTAGAAATTAAAAGTGGTTGGAGTGAGGCTAAGGCGACTCCTTGGTGTTCGTCGGACGTCTCGGGAAAGCACTCAGTCGCAATTCTTTGTTTGTTTAAAATTGTTTTTTTCACTTGCCGGTTAGGTGAAGAAAAATTGGAACATCACATCATTCCGTTCGTCTTACTATAGATTGGATTATTAAGATTAAAAGGAGAGGATAATGTGTTGTATGAATTTAATCGTAGAGTATGAAAAAAATGTATGCAATAGTATCTATCGCATACATTGTTATTTTTTGCTCATGTGTCTTTTAAATGATTCGATTCTTTTGCAACTTCTTATTCTTCTTTTGTCATTGTACCTATAGATAATTTTATTTCCTTCGCCCTCTAAAGAACTGCCACCGGGCGAGATTATTTTAGGTGCAGATGTTCTATTTATATTTTGGACATCAACAATACAATTTTTTATTATGAGCGTATTAACAGTCGTTTTATATTTATTTCACAGACTATTTAAATGTAGTAATAGCAACGATCTTTTAGAAAAAATAAAAAAACAAGCTCATATATTAAAATTTGCTACCGATAATTTACATAATGTCAATCGTTACAGTGAATATGGAGGTTATTATGAAGAAAGTATTCAAACTCATCACTATATTGCTCGCGGTAGTACTTGTTTTTTTTCTGTGCCTACACTTACTTATCGTGTCTCAAGGCAAAAATACTGCGATAGAAAATGCAGATTACCTCATTATTTTAGGTACACGATTATCGGGGGATCAACCGTCTAGTCTGCTGTTCGAGCGCATTACGACCGCAGCTGCCTACTTAAAAGAAAACGAAAATACAATGGCAATCGCTTCTGGTGGTCAGGGACAGGACGAAATTGTGTCTGAAGCTTCTGTAATTAAAGAATCATTAATGCAATTAGGTATTGATGAACAACGAATCATCACCGAATCCAATTCTACTCGTACTCTTGAAAATTTTCAGTATTCAATGGATTACATAGACAAAGATTCCACAGTTGTAGTTGTAACTAACCGATTCCATCTATATCGAGCCGAATCCATTGCTGAAGATTTAGGACTTAACGTTACCGGCTTACCAGCTGCAACACCATCAGAATTTCGTATTAAGTACTACTTTAGAGAATATTTAGCTATCGTGAAGTATTATTTAGAAAAAATACATATCCTCACCTAGCATCACAGCCTTAGAACAAGCTGTAACTAGTCAATAACACTAACAATTAAACAAACAATTTTCGATTTGCGATATATTAGAACAAAAAGACAGAATTTAATCTAGACGTTTTGTAGATTAAATCTGCCTTTTTTTTAAACAATCTTTGAAAGAACAGCCTTGTTTAAAGGCTACGGAGCTTATTTTTGTAAATATGTATCATATAGATGATGAAGAGCGTCCTCGCCAGTCATTTCTAGAATTGTTTCGTCATTAAAAATAAGTGTTACATTTGTGAGAGCGCTATCAATTTTATTGTTGTTTATAGTGCATGTTACCTTTACTACACCTGTTTCTGCTAGTTGTTTTTTCTTCGTATCATCCCACGGTTGCTCAGAAAATAGTGGTGCTTTCCAAGTGCCTCTCACATGAAGCTCACTTTTTTCAGCGTCATAATCCCAGCGTACGTCACGTAAAATAGTTTTAAATAGGTCATTAACCGTAAAAGATGTATCTTTATAGTTAATGGCAATTGCTCGTACAGCATGTACATCACGACTAACTGCACTGGCTGCATTTTCTGCTGCTGAATTTATGCCTGAAACCGCGTCTTTAATTTCTGATAATCGATTACCACAGCCAGTGAGCAACGCGCAAAGACATGTTATACAAGCTACCTTTGTCATCCATCTCACAAGTAGTCCCTCCAGTTTTGTAAGTTGATACTACTATATTAACGAAAAGAAAACTATGAAAAAAGGGCATGGAGGCGGCAGATTGTGACGGTTTTGCAACTATGCGAACTCCGCTAGAATATTCGAGAAATTGGAAGTTTAAGTATCTGAAAATTCAGTGAAAAAACTAAGGGAAGGGAGCGGTTTGTGATGAAGATTAATGATGAATTACTTGAGCGATTAGGAACTTATTTTGTTTACCATGCTGTTTATGAAAATTATGGCATTACCTTTGAAAATTTTGTGGAGCGTTGGTTACGAGGGATACTTGATGTATAAAGAAGAAGAGTCGTGTTCAATACATGAACACGACTCCATTTTGTTTATTTAAAATAATTTGTGATAAAATGGTTGGCTTCTTGCCAGTTATAAACACGTACAACATTGTCCGGAACAGCAAGACGATTATACGGAGTGTCAAATAATACAACCGGTATTTTTAATTCCTCTGCAAGCATAACCGCATTATCATGCTTATCTTCAAAAAATGCATCTACACCATGTTTTTTTGCTACGGAAATTTTATCATGACTACCGATAAGCTCGATATGATCATACGGAATAGATTGTGATTTAAACCAATTTACCGTAACATCTGATACATTCTCACCACGAGCAGAGATGTAATAAAGTTCGTAGTTTTCTTTCCACGTATTTAAAATATCTTTCGCATCTTTTGCTGCCTCAGAAACTTCATACATAAATGGTTCATTTTCTTTAAACCATGTATTAAATGCTACACGATCAACAGGATGAGGAAATGCTGATAAAAAATCATATTCGCACACATCGTCGAGTGTAATATTTATATTGTATTGTTTATTAATATGTGGAATGAGAGTACTAGGACATGTTACTGTTCCATCGATATCAATACCAAAGCGAGGCTTTTTCATACTAGCACCTCCTTAGGCGTTCGCTTTTGCTGCTTCTTCAGCAGCACGTTTTTCTGCCATTTCAGCTGCTAATTTATCGATTTCTTTTTTCAACTCTTCTACCATTGTTTCTTCAGGCACTTTACGAACAGTTTTGCCCTTCATAAATAGTAAACCTTCACCACGAGCACCAGCAATACCGATATCGGCTTCACGTGCTTCACCAGGACCGTTTACCGCACAACCAAGAACAGCTACTTTTAATGGTACATTAAGTGTCGAAATATATTCTTCTACTTCATTGGCAATTGAAATTAAATCAATTTCGATACGACCACAAGTTGGGCAAGAAATAAGTGTTGCCATATTAGAAGCGAGACCGAATGATTTTAATAGCTCACGTGCTACTTTCACTTCTTCGACAGGGTCTGCAGATAGTGAAATACGTAACGTATTACCAATACCTTTTGATAGGATTGCGCCAAGGCCAGCCGCTGATTTTACAGTACCCGCAAATAATGTACCTGATTCAGTAATTCCTAAATGCAGAGGATAATTAAAGGCTTTAGCCGCTTTCTCATAGGCCTCAATCGCTAGATTTACGTCTGATGCCTTCATCGATACGATAATATCGTGGAAGTCCAAGTCTTCCAAAATTTTAATATGGTGAAGGGCAGATTCTACCATACCGTCTGCAGTAGGGTAACCATATTTTTCTAAAATATGACGCTCTAATGAACCAGCGTTTACCCCGATACGGATAGGAATACCTTTAGCCTTAGCTGCATTAACAACAGCTTCTACTTTTTCCTTACGCCCAATATTACCTGGGTTAATACGAACTTTATCGATACCATTTTCAATTGCTTTTAATGCTAATTTATAGTCAAAGTGAATATCAGCTACTAATGGAATATTAATACGTTTTTTAATATCTGCTATCGCATCAGCTGCACGTTCATCTGGTACTGCGACGCGAACGATTTGACAGCCTGCTTCCTCAAGACGAAGAATTTCTGCAACTGTTGCTTCAACATCATGTGTTTTTGTTGTACACATACTTTGAATGAATAATTCATTACTACCACCTATTGTTAAATTACCGACACGCACGGGACGTGTATTTGTACGGTGACAAATTTCACTCATTAACTTTCTCTCCTTTTCGGGCCATACTTTCGACCGTCACTGACATTTATTTTAGCAGTGTAAGAAAATAAGGACAAGGAAGAAACGTTAACTTTTCATTTTCCGCATTTGTTTTCTAATTCAAATGACAGAGGAAGCTTAATATTTTCATCAGGAACAAGAGTCTGTAATTGTAAATGTGGATTTAATTCATAAAATAGTTGCAAGCGTTCAGGGAAGGTCATTGGTACTTTGGCGGGATGAAGTGCAAATAAACTGTGAATCGAATCGCCTTGAATAGTCTGTACAGTAATATAATTTGGCTCTCGCTGCTTTTCACAAAGGGCTTTGTCAGTATCTTTCGGATAAATGGCAGCAAGATGTAATGAACCTTCTGTTAAATCTACTTTTATAACAAAAGCAAAAATAATAATGATAGCTGTTAACACAAAAGCACGCAAAAAATCCCCTCCTTTTCTACACTATATTTAGAAGAGAGGGGATTCATGCACATTATTTTTTGATTGGTTGTTTTGGATACTTTGTGATGGCTACGATTAGTAGAGTCACAGTTAGAAATAAAGAAAAAATAGAGATAATTGTACTGTTAATCGGTAGATAATCTGCTAGCATACTTATTAGAATTGCCCAAGTCATGGCAAATGTCGTAGTACGCCAAATGTGACGGTATTCACCGCGACGCTTCATGACTTTTAAAATCAGTAGACCTGCTACGGCATAGAGAGCAATTTGTGCAAAAATAAGCATCGTTGTAAAAACAAAAAGCATAATGAATGTCACGGGATACAATACCCATTTAACGTCTTCTATGTATTCAGTAATACCATTTAAACTATTCATATCAAATGCATCAACAGACATTCCAGCCGTAAAACGACCAAAAGAGAAAACTGTAACAACAGTAATTAGAAGAAAGGTATATTGAATGACCTTTCCAATCGGTAATAAACGATAGGCAGCAAGTTTTTTTGGATGAATTAAGCTATCGATAAATAGTTGTGAGTGTTTCATAAGCATATCTCCTCCAATCGCTATTCTACCATGTTCAACTTTGACAAGATATGAAATAAGAAATAATAACTGAGAATACGATAATGAAATGTTAATATTGTGTAAAGAAGTTAAAGGTTTTCTTTACTTTTTCTATACTATCATTTAAAGATTAGGAATAGAGAAGTAGAGATGTAGGAATTGGAGCGAATACAATTGACAATAGATTGGCAAAGCATACTGTTTCAATTTTTAGGCGGTTTAGGAGTCTTTTTATTTTCCATTAAATTTATGGGGGATGGGCTTCAAAAATCAGCAGATGATCGACTGCGTGAATGGTTGAATCGTTTTACAACAAATCCTTTAATGGGCGTGTTAGTGGGCATAATTGTGACGATTTGTATCCAGTCGAGCTCTGCAACGACGGTGATTACGGTTGGGCTAGTGAGTGCAGGTTTTTTAACATTACGTCAAGCAATCGGTGTCATTATGGGGGCAAATATTGGAACGACCATAACCGCTTTTATTATTGGTATTAATATCGGCATATATTTTTATCCGTTATTGGCAATAGGTGCAGGGTTGTTATTTTTCTTTAAGAAAGCGACGTATCAGTATATCGGGCAAATATTGTTTGGCTTCGGGGGATTATTTTTAGGATTAGAGTTAATGAGTGCAAGCATGCAGTCACTCCATCAATTAGCGGATCTAGCATCATTAACCCTTCAACTAAAGAATCTGCCCATTGTAGGGATTTTTCTAGGGGCAGTTTTTACATTGCTTGTCCAAAGCTCAACAGCAACTGTCGGTGTGCTACAGGGCTTATATGCTGAGCATTTGATTGGCTTAGATAGTGCTTTACCTATTTTATTTGGTGAAAATATAGGAACGACCATTACAGCAGTATTAGCTTCACTGGGTGCTTCTATATATGCTAAACGTGCAGCGGCGGCACATGTGTTATTTAATATTATAGGTACGATCATTTTCATGGTGTTCTTTACACCCTTTATGCATTACGTACAGTGGATTAGTGGGCTATTCCATTTAGAAGCTAAAATGCAAATAGCGATTGCGCATGGCTCTTTTAACATAATTAATATGATGATTCAGCTGCCATTTATCGGAGGGTTGGCTGCACTTGTCACAAAGCTAGTTCCTGGGCATGATGGAAATATTGATGTGACAACGAAGCATTTAGATCCATCATTCATTGATTCCTCTCCGGCGATTGCACTCGGGCAAGCGAAGGAGGAAGTGTTACGTATGGGGGAACATGCACTGCATGGTTTAGAAGAAACATTTTTATATATGAAAACAGGCGAAACTGCTCATATTCCTACAGTTTTACAATTAGAAGTAGCGCTCAATCATTTAGACAAGGAAATCACGAATTATTTAGTGATGGTGTCTAAGCAGCCACTTTCTCGAGCAGACTCAGTAAGACACCATACACTTCTAACAAATGTACGAGACATTGAACGTATTGGCGATCATTTTGAAAATATTTTAGAGCTTTTACAATATAAAGATCATCATGAGGTAAGTTTAAGTAAGTCAGCGCGACAAGATTTAATAGGCATGTTTAGCTTGGCGATTGAAGCTGTACGAAAGAGCATAGCGGCTCTGGATACAGCTAGTTTGAGCTTGGCGCAGGAAGTAACGGAGCTCGAAAGCTTGATAGATGATATGGAAGATAAGCTAAGACAAAAGCATATTGCGCGCTTAAATACGTATGAATGTAATGGAGCGGCGGGAATCGTCTATACGGATATTATTAGTAATTTAGAACGAATAGGAGACCATGCTGTAAATATAGCTGACTCTATTTTAGGAATTAGACATTAGATCAATTGCGCCTTGACGTCATTGTAGCTGACGCTGCGCTTTCGCTACAGGGAAGATTTGTAGCTGACGCTGCGCTTTCGCTACAGAAAACATCTGTAGCTGAAGTTGCACGTACGATACAAACGAAAATAACTGAAACCTATAGCTTTGTAAATCCGTAAAATAGGCAATGCACGATAAAAGGAGAGAATTTTCATGGAAGTTGTTGGTTGGATCTTAGTGATTGCCTGCTTTATCATTTCATTCGTTGGATTGGTATACCCGATAATTCCAGGTGTGATTTTTTTAATCGGTGGTTTTTTAGTATATGGATTATTTTTTTCATTTGCGGAGCTAAGCTGGTTGTTCTGGGCGACTGAAATACTATTTGTTGTCATTTTATTTATTGCTGATTCTGTAGCAAATGCCTTTGGTATTAAAAAATTTGGTGGTTCAAATGCTGGTATGTGGGGGAGTACCATTGGTTTATTAATTGGACCGTTCGTCATTCCGGTAGTAGGTATACTAATCGGTCCATTTTTAGGAGCTGTGATTGCAGAATTAATCGTGGAGCGTCGTACATTCAAAGAGGCTGTGAAAAGCGGTGTTGGCTCTCTTGTTGGCTTCTTAACATCAACAATCGCAAAAGCAGTCATTCAAATCGTTATGATTGTCGTGTTCTTTATAGCGGTTTTCCTCCTATAGTTAGCAATTTAAATTCTTTCAGCTGGTGTCCAAACATCCGTTGAGAGAAATTAAAGCCTGCGGTGGATGTCACTCCTTTCCAATTCCGGATGCAATTATGCCGAGGCATAATTGCTAAAACAACAGGGTAGTATAGTAAACGTATTGGCTTTTCAGTCAAAAGGCTGAAATCTTTAATTTGAAGTATTTTTCGTTGAATGGTTTGACCAATTTTGATAATCTAAGAATGTATTAATTATTTCTTTATTTTAGGGAGGAACTTAACAATGGCTTACGAATTACCACAATTAACTTACGCTTATGACGCATTAGAACCACATATCGATGCAAAAACAATGGAAATTCACCATTCTAAACACCACAATACTTATGTAACAAACTTAAACGCGGCAGTAGAAGGCACTGAATTTGCTGAAAAAGACATTAACGATCTTATCGCAAACATTGATGCTCTTCCAGCTGACAAACAAACTGCTGTACGTAACAACGGTGGTGGACATGCTAACCACTCATTATTCTGGGAAGTAATCGCTCCAGGCGGTTCAAAAACTCCAGTTGGCGAAGTTGCAAAAGCAATCGATGCTAAATTCGGTTCTTTCGATGCATTCAAAGAAGAATTTGCAAAAGCTGCTACAACTCGCTTCGGTTCAGGCTGGGCTTGGTTAATCCTTGATGGTGACTCAGTTGCTGTTACATCTACTCCAAACCAAGACTCTCCAGTTATGGAAGGTAAAACGCCAATCCTAGGCTTAGACGTTTGGGAGCATGCTTACTACTTAAACTACCAAAACCGTCGTCCAGATTACATCGGTGCATTCTGGAACGTAGTAAACTGGGATGTAGTAGAAGCTAAATTCCAAGCTGCAAAATAATTAATCTTTATTAAAAGGCTATGTCAAAGGTGATAAGTCACCGAGGCATAGCCTTTTTTGCTGCTTTTTTAATATAAGTTGGAGGTAAATGCCCCAATACGCCAGTTGGGCTGAAGGGAAGGGAACTATTGCCCGAACTTTGGAGTGCTCACCCCACAATAAAAAACTATTTTTCTAGCAATCGTTAAAAAAACAGAAACTTTTTATCTTTAAGTGCCGTCAAATAAATGATGTTTTCCATCATTAATTCTCAAGTGCATGCTTTCCTGTCGTACCTTCGAATGGTAAACTAAATATCGTGTATTTAAATTGTAATTAGATGAGGAGGGGAATACATATGCGCAAAGCACCGGGAAAAAATCGCGCGACGAGTGTTAAAGCAAAACATCACTCTAATTTAACATTTCGTATGAATGTCCTTTTCTTTGCTATATTTCTAGTATTTTCAATGCTAATTTTTAGACTTGGCTATATGCAAATTGTAAAAGGGGAAGATTATGTACGCGAATTAGAGCGTAAAGAGGAGGTAGCTGTCAATACAAGTGTGCCAAGGGGACGTATGTATGATCGATATGGCCGTATTTTAGTGGATAACCAACCGGAAAATGCCATTACGTATACAAAAATGTCGACGACAACAACAAAGGAAATGGTAGACATAGCCGAAAAGCTGGCACAATTGATTGAGCAGCCAACGAAACGTGTTACATTACGTGACAAACAAGATTTTTGGATTATAAAAAATAAAAAAGCTGCCTATGAAAAAGTAACAGATAAAGAAAAAAAGAAAATTAGGGCACAAGAAAATGTAACGGAAAGTCAAATCAATGCACAAATAGATAAACTTGTTCGTGAACGAATTACAAACGAAGAATTATTACAATTGACAGATAAGGACTTAGAAGTACTAGCAATCTATCGAGAGATGGCATCCGGATACAATTTATCACCGCAAATTATTAAGAGTGAAAATGTATCCGCCGATGAATTTGCGCGTGTCTCTGAGCGTTTGACTCAATTACCGGGCGTTAACACAACAACTGACTGGAAGCGTTTGAAATTATCCTCACTCGCTATTTTAGGACGCACAACAGTACCAGCAAAAGGGATTCCAAAAGAAAAGCTAAATTATTATTTAGCTCGTGATTATTCACGAAATGACCGTGTTGGTGAAAGTTATATTGAAGCGCAATATGAAGATTTACTGCAAGGACAAAAGTCAGTTGTTAAAAATATTACGAATAAAAAAGGGCAGGTAGTCGATACGGTTACGACTTATGAAGGCGAGCCTGGTAAAGATTTAAAACTGACACTTGATAGTGAGCTACAATTAGAAACTGAAAAAATTGTTGAGCGGGAATTGCTTAAATTAAAATCCCAAGGCGGTTCGTATTTACTTGATCGTGCCTTCTTAGTAATGATGGACCCGAATACAGGTGATATTTTAGCAAATGTTGGTAAGAAGATTGAGAAAAATCCTGAAACAGGGAAAAATGAAGTGGTCGATTATTCATATGGCACATTTACAACAGCTTATGAGGCGGGGTCAGCAGTTAAGGCAGCAACTCTTCTTACTGGTTATAATCAAGGAGTTGTTTCAATGGGTACTACAATGGGAGATGAACCTATTGTATTAGCTGGAACACCTACAAAAAAGTCAATTTTTAACCAAAGTGGTTATATTACGATGAATGATTTAACAGCTCTAGAACGTTCGTCAAATGTTTATATGTTTAAAATTGCTATGCTTATTAATGGAACACCGTATAGCTATAAGATGCCACTTCGCTTAAAAGACGATACATTCTCGAAAATGCGTAATAATTATGCGCAATTTGGCTTAGGTGTAAAAACAGGTATTGACTTGCCGAATGAATTTAGTGGTGTACAGGGTCCATCTGGTCCAACGATGGGTGGTAAAACACTCGACTTAGCGATTGGACAATATGATACGTATACACCTTTACAATTGGTACAGTATATTTCAACTGTTGCAAATGGCGGCTATCGTATTCAGCCACATATTGTGAAAGAGGTACGTGAGCCATCAAATGATGGGCAACATTTAGGTCAATTAGTGACTGAAATAGGTCCAACAATTTTAAATCGTATCGATAATCCTACAGAAGAAATTGATTATGTAAAAAAAGGATTACGCCGAGTTTATACAGGTTCGCAAGGTACTGCGCGAGCTCAATTTGCAAATACTCCATATACTGCAGCAGGGAAAACAGGAACAGCTGAGGTAGTGTATTTCGGACCGTTAAAAGAGTATTATGGTACGGATACACTTACTTTTACACATGTTGGTTTTGCTCCTTATGAAAACCCTGAAATTGCCTATGCTGTTGTCATTCCGTGGGCAACAACAGGTCGTGAGCATTTGCCGAATAATAACATTATCGCTCGCGATGCTTTAGACAAATATTTTGAGTTAAAAGCAAAATATAATGCTGAAAAAGTGACAGATAGTAATGTGAAGCAACCAATTTTACCAGCTATTTCAAAAGACAAAATTGGTGAAGATGAGCAAAAATAAGAGAAACCGCTAGCGTATTTATATGCCTAGCGGTTTTTTGTATCTTTTGAAAACCCTTGCTATGCGAGGGGTTCTAAAGAGCCTCTAGCTATGGACAAGAAAAAAATCCCAGCCGTACAATGATTTCAGGTCTGGTCAACCGACCTCGTACGAAAGGGGATTCAAATGGATAATAAAAGTTTAGTAAACGTGTGTCAGTTTAACAAAACTGTCGATTGGTAAAAGAGGATATTTTCGTTACATACAATGTTAAAAAAGCTACTATCTATTTAGAATGTAAACTGAAAAATGGTTATGAAAACTTCTGTATACAGATACCTAATACCTAAGATACATAGTTAAGATTATCGTTCTTACATGTATCGTTTATGTTTTTACTATATGAGCTAATTTCATAAATTAAATCCCTTTAGTATCAAGGGTTCTAAAACAATAAAAAACGGGCACCTCCCCAAATTCGATATAATGGTAGCGTCTAAACTAAACCATACTGAATGAGGTGAATGCCCTATGCCTATTGTAAAACAAATGAGCCTATCTGACATCCAAGAATTAATGGAAATGGAAGTTACTGCAGTTTTTGGCTTTGAAGGGCATTTCGTAGTGACAACCAAGAGTCAATATATCGCCTCTCGCCTCATGACATCTGTCGGATAATAAAGCAGCGATTCCCTATAAATCCGAGCGACGGAAGGAAAAGTCAAAGCGACGGAAAGAAATCCGAGCTATGGAAGGAAGAGTCAAAGCGACGGAAAGTAGGGGCCAAGTGACGGAAGGAAAAGTCAAAGCGATGGAAAGTAGAGCCAGAGTGACGGAAGGAAGAGTCGAAGTGACGGAAAGAAATCCGAGCGACGGAAGGAAGAGTCAAAGCGATGGAAAGTAGAGCCAGAGCGACGGAAGGAAGAGTCGAAGCGACGGAAAGAAATCCGAGCGACGGAAGGAAGAGTCAAAGCGATGGAAAGTAGAGCCAGAGCGACGGAAGGAAATCCGAGCGACGGAAGGAAAAGTCAAAGCGACGGAAAGAAGAGTCAAAGCGACTAAATGATGTTTTCCATCATTAATTCTCAAGTGGATGCTTTCCTGTCGTACCTTCGAATGGTATACTAAATATCGTGTATTTAAATTGTAATTAGATGAGGAGGGGAATACATATGCGCAAAGCACCGGGAAAAAATCGCGCGACGAGTGTTAAAGCAAAACATCACTCTAATTTAACATTTCGTATGAATGTCCTTTTCTTTGCTATATTTCTAGTATTTTCATTGCTAATTTTTAGACTTGGCTATATGCAAATTGTAAAAGGGGAAGATTATGTACGCGAATTAGAGCGTAAAGAGGAAGTAGCTGTCAATACAAGTGTGCCAAGGGGACGAATGTATGATCGATATGGCCGTATTTTAGTGGATAACCAACCGGAAAATGCCATTACGTATACAAAAATGTCAACGACAACAACAAAGGAAATGGTAGACATAGCCGAAAAGCTGGCACAATTGATTGAGCAGCCAACGAAACGTGTTACATTACGTGACAAACAAGATTTTTGGATTATAAAAAATAAAGACGCTGCCTATGAAAAAGTAACAGATAAAGAAAAAAAGAAAATTAGGGCACAAGAAAATGTAACGGAAAGTCAAATCAATGCGCAAATAGATAAACTTGTTCGTGAACGAATTACAAACGAAGAATTATTACAATTGACAGATAAGGACTTAGAAGTACTAGCAATCTATCGAGAGATGGCATCAGGATACAATTTATCACCGCAAATTATTAAGAGTGAAAATGTATCTGCCGATGAATTTGCGCGTGTCTCTGAGCGTTTGACTCAATTACCGGGCGTTAACACAACAACTGACTGGAAGCGTTTGAAATTATCTTCACTCGCTATTTTAGGACGCACAACAGTACCAGCAAAAGGGATTCCAAAAGAAAAGCTGAATTATTATTTAGCTCGTGATTATTCACGAAATGACCGTGTTGGTGAAAGTTATATTGAAGCGCAATATGAAGATTTACTGCAAGGGCAAAAATCAGTCGTTAAAAATATTACGAATAAAAAAGGGCAGGTAGTTGATACCGTTACGACCTATGAAGGAGAGCCTGGTAAAGATTTAGTCTTAACACTAGATAGTGAGTTAACGGCTGCAACTGAAAAAATTGTTGAGGAAGAGTTGCTAAAGTTAAAATCACAGGGAGGTTCCCGTTTACTTGATCGTGCTTTTTTAGTAATGATGGACCCAAACACAGGCGATATTTTATCAATGGTTGGTAAGAAAATTGAGAAAAATCCTGAAACAGGGAAAAATGAAGTCGTCGATTTTTCATATGGAACCTTCACAACAGCTTATGAGTCTGGATCTGCAGTTAAAGCAGCAACATTACTTACTGGGTATAAATTGGGAGTCATTCAGCCAAGTACTATATTTGGAGATGAGCCGATTCAATTACTGAATACTAAAAAGAAATCTTCTATTTTTAACCGTAGTGGCTATATTACAATGGATGGTTTAAGAGCCTTGGAGCAATCTTCTAACGTTTATATGTTTAAAACAGCTTTGCTTATTAATGGAACGCCATATAGCTATGGGATGCCACTTCGATTAAAAGATGATACATTCCCTAAAATGCGTAATTCTTATGCACAATTCGGGTTAGGTGTAAATACAGGGATTGATTTACCTAATGAATTTAATGGGGTACAAGGTCCAACTGGTCCAACCTATGGGGGTAAAGCACTCGACTTAGCGATTGGGCAGTATGATACGTATACACCGTTACAATTGGCGCAATATATCTCGACAATCGCAAATGGTGGCTATCGCATTCAGCCACATGTTGTGAAAGAGGTACGTGAGCCATCAAAAGATGGGCAATCGCTAGGCCAATTAGTAACAGAAATAGGACCAACAATTTTAAATCATATTGATAATTCATCAGATGAAATTAACTATGTAAAACAAGGGCTACGACGTGTTTATACGGGCGCAAATGGTACAGCAAAAAGACAATTTGGAAATGCACCGTATACAGCAGCGGGAAAAACGGGGACAGCAGAGGTAGTTTATTATGGACCATTACGTGATTATTATGGTACAAGTACGATTAACTTAACACATGTTGGCTTTGCACCGTTTGATAATCCTGAAATTGCCTACGCAGTTGTTATTCCATGGGCAACGACCTACACGACTCAGCATTTATCAAATAATAATGAGATAGCTCGTCGTGCTGTCGATAAATATTTTGAGTTAAAAGCAAAATATAACACTGAGAAAGTGACTGATAGTAATGTAAAACAACCAATTTTACCAGCTATTTCAAAAGACAAAATTGGTGAAGATGAGCAAAAATAAGAGAAACCGCTAGTGCATTTACATGCCTAGCGGTTTTTTTACAGTTTTAGAGTATTATTGACTACCGCGCAAAAAAACACGGAATGAAAAATCATCATTTTCATACCGTGTTTTATTTATTTTTATATAAAAGGCCTATTGTACAGATAATTGTTGAATAGCTAATTCAAATTGTTGTTTCGGCTTTAATCCATAAAGCTCTATATTATTACAGAAATAAGTCTCTACCATAAAATCAACGGCTTCCTGTAGAGTATATTCACGATGTTCCATAATAAGTGTTAAATACGTTTTAAAGTAATCGGTATTTTGTACTTTTGTATGTTTAATCACAAAGTCAAACTCCTCTTAGATTATTTCCTGACACAATTGCTTATTATAGCATCTTTCCAAAAGGAAGCAAGTTTATCTGATGATTAAAGCAAAACGGCTATCTGACCTGCATCGGTAAAAACGCCATGGCGTGTGGCATTATCGAAATGGCAGACAACGTGTCGGACCTCGTACAGCCTAGGCACAATTCAAAATCTGGACGCATTGTTAACCTGGCAACAGCTACAATTGTAAATTCATCTTTACAATTGTTTACAAAGCATTACATTCCTTTACGTCTCTTTTACGAACTGTTTATACGACTTCAACATTTAGTCATTATAGTAAAGATTGTAAGACAAATAACTATAAAAATGTTAGTGACGGAGGCAAATGAGATGAAAAAGTGGAAGTACTTAACGATGACAGCGGTAATGGGTTCAGCATTAATGCTTGGGGCGTGTGGTAGTGACTCTGCACAAAATGGTAAAAATGCAGAAACAAATGCACCAGCGAGCTCAGGACAAGACGCTGCAGACAAAAAACTGCAAGGGGCTGTGGCTGGGGATGGTTCATCAACAGTTGCACCAATTATTGAAGCAGTTGTTGAAGAATATGCAGGGACTCAACCGAATGTCAAAGTATCGGTAGGTGTTTCTGGTACTGGTGGTGGCTTTGAAAAATTCATCGCAGGTGAGACAGACTTTTCAAATGCATCTCGTCATGTAAAGGATGAAGAGAAAGCAAAACTAGAGAAAGCAGGAATTGCTTTTACAGAACTTCCTTTAGCATATGATGGCATATCAATTGTCGTGAATCCTGAAAATGATTGGGCGAAGGATTTAACTGTTGAGCAATTAAAGAAAATCTGGGTTGAAGATGGTAAAGCTAAAAAATGGTCTGATATAGATCCATCTTGGCCAGATGAAAAGATCGTGTATTATTCACCAGGCACTGATTCAGGAACGTACGATTACTTTGATGAAACGATTTTAGACGGTGCGGATCTAGCAAAATCAGCAACATTATCAGAGGATGATAACATGCTAGTTCAAGGTGTAGCAGGTGACAAAAACGCAATCGGCTTCTTTGGCTATGCTTATTACCTAGAAAATAAAGATAAATTAGGGCTTGTAAAAGTAAATGGCGTCGAGCCAACAAATAAAACAATTGAAGCTGGTGAATACGCACCGCTTTCACGACCACTATTTGTATATGTGAAAAATAGTGCTATGAAAGAAAGCGAAGCGGCATATGACTTTATCAAATATACACTTGAACACGCAGGAGATATGGCAGAAGCAGTAGGTTATGTCAGCCTACCAGAAGATAAATATAGTGAGGCTTTAAAAACTTTAGAAGGCTTAAAATAAGTAGACATGCATAGAGGGAAAGAGATGTATGCTCTTTCCCTCGCTTATTTGAAAGGAGCACCCAATGGTTTCTCAAAAAGAAAACAAGACATCATCTGTGCAGCAATTAATTGCAAATTCGCGCAATAAAAAAATAAAGAAAATAGTGGAAAAAGCAATGCCAACCCTATTATTTTCTGCGGCACTTATCTCTATATTGACGACATTTGGCATTGTTTTCACCCTTATTTTTGAAACGTTTGAATTCTTTAAACGTGTTTCGATTACGGATTTCCTATTTGGTACACAGTGGCTACCGTTTTCAGGAAAGGAACCATTATTTGGGGTTTTACCTTTAATCGCTGGAACATTGAAAGTCACACTTATTGCAGTTGCTGTAGCAGTACCATTTGGCATTGCTTCGGCAATTTATTTAAGTGAATATGCAAGCGAAAAAGTAAGACGTACGGTTAAGCCTATTTTAGAAGTGTTAGCAGGTGTACCAACGATTGTTTATGGCTTTTTTGCATTAACATTTGTAACGCCAATGTTACAGCAAATCATTCCAGGGCTGAAACTTTTTAATGCACTTAGTCCGGGGATTGTTGTAGGCATTATGATTCTACCGATGATAACGTCACTTTCTGAGGATGCGATGTCATCTGTCCCGAACAGTATGCGTGAAGGAGCGCTAGCTCTTGGAGCAACAAAGTTTGAAGTAGCTATAAAAGTAGTATTACCAGCTGCATTATCAGGCATTATTGCTTCAGTTGTCCTTGCTATTTCCCGGGCAATTGGTGAAACGATGATCGTATCACTTGCTGGTGGATCTACACCTAAATTCGATTTAGATGTGACAGACTCGATTCAAACGATGACTGCGTATATAGTACAAGTTGCAACAGGTGATGCTGGCTATGGTACGACAATTTATTATTCGATTTATTCAGTAGGATTCACATTATTTATCTTTACTTTAGTGATGAATTTACTTGCTCAATATATTTCGAAACGCTTTAGGGAGGTTTACTAGCATGCGCTATATTGATGACACGGTCGTCATGAAACGAATGACAAAGCGTATAACATTCAATAAAATTTGGAAGTTCTTCTTTTTCTTAGCAACGACCTTTGCATTAGTGACACTAGCTATTTTGCTTTATCGTATAGTAACACAAGGTGTCGACTATTTATCAATCGATTTCTTAACAAATTTTGCTTCGCGTTTTGCAGACAAAGCGGGCATTAAGGCAGCTTTAATTGGTTCACTTTGGCTGATGGCAGTTGTTGCGCCAGTGTCGATTATTATAGGTGTAGGAACTGCGATCTATTTAGAGGAATATGCAAAGAAAAATAGACTAAACGACTTTATTCGTATGAATATTTCTAACCTAGCAGGTGTACCGTCCATTGTTTTTGGTTTACTTGGGTTAACAATTTTTGTTCGAATGTTGGGACTAGGGAAAAGTGTTTTAGCAGCCGGTTTAACAATGAGTTTATTAATTTTACCAGTGATTATTGTTGCGGCGCAGGAGGCTATTCGTGCAGTCCCGAATGAACAGCGCGAAGCTTCTTACGGTATGGGCGCGACAAAATGGCAAACGATATTGCATGTTGTGCTACCAGCAGCTATTCCTGGGATTTTAACAGGAAGTATATTAGCGATGTCTCGCGCGATTGGTGAAACAGCACCACTTGTTGTTATTGGAATTCCAGTGATTTTACAATTTTTACCTAATGGTCTATTAAGCCAATTCACAGCTTTACCAATGCAAATTTACGATTGGGCAAAACGTCCGCAAGAGGCATTTCAATATGTAGCGGCAGCGGGTATTTTAGTTCTTATGACAGTGCTTTTACTGATGAACTCTATTGCCATCTTTATTCGAAATAAATTCCAAAAACGTTATTAATGAGGTGACCTTATGGTACTGGAAATAAAAGAGGAAAATTCAATTGTTAAATCGATTCATACGGCGATAAAGCCATCGACCGATGCTGCTAAAACAGTAGTATATGATACACGTAATTTAAATTTATGGTACGGAGATCATCATGGTTTAAAAGACATCAATTTAAGCATCTACGAAAATGAAGTAACAGCTATAATTGGCCCTTCAGGCTGTGGTAAATCTACCTATTTAAAAACGCTAAATAGAATGGTAGAACTTGTACCGAGTGTTCGAACATCAGGTGAAATAGTATATCGTGAGCGCAATATTTTAGATAAAAGCTATACTGTTGAGGAATTACGCACTCGTGTAGGTATGGTATTCCAAAAGCCAAACCCATTCCCGAAGTCAATTTACGATAATATTGCATATGGGCCACGTATCCACGGCATAAAAAATAAAAAAATTCTTGATGAAATCGTTGAAAAATCATTGCGCGGTGCGGCAATCTGGGATGAAGTAAAAGATCGCTTAAATCAAAATGCATATGGTTTATCAGGTGGTCAGCAACAACGAATTTGTATGGCACGTTGTTTAGCGATCGAACCAGATGTTATTTTAATGGATGAGCCAACATCTGCACTTGATCCGATTTCTACATTAAAAGTTGAGGAACTTGTACAAGAGCTGAAAAAAGATTATTCAATTATTATCGTGACACATAATATGCAGCAAGCGGCACGAATTTCTGATCGAACAGCATTTTTCCTAAACGGAGAGGTTGTTGAGTACGATAAAACAGACGTTATCTTCCAAACACCAGCAGATCAACGTACTGAAGATTATATTTCAGGTCGTTTCGGTTAAGGGGGAGATTAGATGGTAGTGCGTGAACGTTTCGAACAGGAATTAAAAGAAGTCCAAGAGCAATTTATCGAGATAGCCAATAGTAGTATCAATGCTCTTAAAATAGCATTTGAAGCATTATTAAATCAAGATTTAGAGACATCCTTAAAGATTCTTGAGGACGATTTAATCATCAATCGCCTTGAAGAGGAAATCAATGATCATATTATTTTAATGATTGCTAAGCAGCAGCCGGTAGCTACTGACTTACGTCGTCTCATGGTGCTAGTCAAAGCAGCATCTGATATGGAAAGAGTAGGGGACTATGCAGTAAATATTGCAAAAGAGACGATTCGTATTGGCAAAGAGCCACTTGTCTTCCCTACATCAAATTTGCAAACGATGTGTAACAAAACAGTTGAAATGCTAGAAAGTATTATCAAAGCTTTTACAGAGGAAGATACTGTTCATGCCAAGGAAATTGCTGAACTAGATGATTACGTCGATGATTTATATGGTGCAACGATCACGCTATTGCTACGCGCCGGTGCAGAAAATCCAGCACATATTTCTCAAATCACACATTTAACCTTTGTTTGCCGATATTTAGAGCGCTCAGCTGACCATGCAACAAATATTGCTGAACACTTATTTTATTTAGTCAAAGGTAAACATTATGAATTAAATAATTAGTAACAGAAGAGCCAATTATAGGCTCTTTTTAGTTTGTCGACATAAAGTGGATCAAAAAACAAAGGTTGATTTTCACTCTTAGTTGGCGCTTTCCGCTGGCTTGGCCTTAACCTCCTCGTCACTTCGTTCCTGCGGGGCTTTCTGCTCAAGCTCATCCCGCTAGAGTCACCACTCTCCGTGAATCAACAGTTCCTATCGACAGTAAAAACAAAACTTTATTCATTAGGAGGAACGTTTGTTTTGCGGTCTGATAAGAGCCAATTATAGGCTCTTTTTTTCATAGTGTTGAAAATGTGCGAAAGCGAAGCGTCAGCGATAAAGCGCTCATTTGGAACGGAAATCAACCCCTCGCCTTGCTGAAAAGCCGTATTTTAATAATACTAAGTAACAGCAACATTTTATTAAAAATAGCGTCAAAATACTGCAAGCGTTATTGTATTGTCAAAAAATTATTTTGGTTATACTATAGACATTATCCGAAAAATTGTGTTGAAGAGGTGCTGCTTGTGAAAGACGCTGTAGAATCACTCTTAGAGAAATTTGATCTGGCATTCACGTCAGAACAATGTGACTTTTTTCGTTTTCTATATGAAAACTTACATCTTGAGGAATTAAGTAACATCGAACAACATTTTTTTATAGATTTTTTTTACAAGAGTGAAACATTGCGAAGTATGGCAGCATTTGCACTTGAATTGGCAGATATCATGCATGAAATTTATGAAAATATACCAGCTGTTGAGCATGCCGAACGATTGGCCAATGGAAAAGAGCAGCGCTTGTATGATGAGCGAAAGTGGCACATAGCTAGGCGTCGAAAGCTTAATCGGCAAACCATAAAAAAAGGAAATATCCTATATGTTCCGTTTGAGGAATATAAAAAAGAAACAGGTCCAATTATTATCTGCCTTGAGCAAACAACGGGTATGGCGGCATATTCTGACCTTTGTAAGAGCATAATTTTACCGTTATTTATGAGTGCGCATCGTGAACGTCGAGATTTATATATCGTTCCATATGACTGTCAAGTACATGTACATTTTCGATTTGAAGGCGGGCATTTAAATTTATCCGATTTTAAGGATTTTATAAATTATAGGACAAAGGGAGAAGCGGAAATTCTGCCTGTGCTCCATTTTGTAAAGGGCTTGCTGCAAGAAAATCAACATTGTACAGAAGCGGATATTATTATTTTTACAGAAGGCACTCCTATTGATGGGCAGCATCTTGTTGGAAAGCAAGCAAAGGCTGTACTTGAGGAAATGAAGCGTAAGTACCATGCTGAATTTTCGGTCATCGTTATGCATGAACATAATTTTAATGAGCAGCAATTTTGGTTTGCTAATAAGGCTTTTTTTGCGGATGATGCAATTCAATAAAAACGGAGCTGATCGTCATTGCTGATCGGCTCCTTTTCTGTGAATATACATAGTAGTTAGAGGAGAATGAAATTTGAATTCATTGAAATGGTTATTACCTAATATTTCAACCCCAACGTGGATGGAAATTATTATTGCCGTTGCACTTTGTGTAATTGGTTGGCTTTTTCAGCAGTTTGTTATAAAGAAAATTATTAATCGTACTGTTACATTTTTGAGAAATCGTCAGCGTTACTTTCAGGCAACAGTACTCGCACAATTTAATAAAGCGATTCGCTATGCATTTATGTCTGCAATAATTGTACTCAGCTTATCAATTTTATTAGAAATCTTTTTATTTACACATGTAGCAACTAAAAATTTTGTATGGTCTATTATGGTCTTTTTTGCGTTCAAAGGCGTATACGATGTTTTAAATTATTATACAAAGCAGCCACTGCCGTTGAATAACGATGAAGAACCAAATGTTCTATTACCTTTTTTCCTTCGTATAGGAAAAGTGCTCATTATGATATTGGCAATGTTTACGATTGCTTCTTTTTGGGATTTTAATTTGAATGGCTTTTTAACCGGGATTGGCTTAACTGGTGTCGCGATTGCTTTTGGTATTCGAGATACACTAGCACATGTTTTTGGTGGGATGTCAGTCGCATTAGATAACCCCTTTCAAATTGGCGATTGGATAGCAACGGAGGACCAAAAAATTGAAGGAACTATCGAAGATATTAATCTTCGAAGTACTTTAATTCAAACGGGGGATAAAGGTCTAGTTTATGTACCTAACTCCTATTTGGTAAATCGACCAATCTATAATTTATCGAGACGAGAAAAACGAAAATGTGAGCAATTTTTATTCGTAGCTGCTGAAAATGAAGAGGAAAAACTACGAAGTGCTTTAAGTACCATTCAAAAGGAAATTTATTTGCATGCTCAAACAGAAAAAGAAATGATTCATGTATTTATAGATGAGTTTTATCCAACCTCGTATCGTGTCCTTGTGCGTTTCTATGTAACAACAAATGATACGGCGGAGATGCTAAATGTGCGACAAGATATTTTATTTGCTATACGTCAAATCTTTCAAGAACTAACTATTATACTAGCAAATCCAGCTGAAGATGAATGGTTTCGTAATAAAAAATAAATTGAATTGTTAGTTTATTTACTTTACAATGAATACATGTTATCAGCTTTGATGAAGAGTAGTAACTATTATTATTTGTTATAGAGAGCTAGTGCTTGGTGGAAACTAGTACAAATAAATAGTGAATGGACTTCGGAGCTCTAATCCTGAATAAAGTATGGATTAGCGTCTGCCTACGTTACAGGGTATAGAGTGGGTCTTTTAACTCCTTCAGCGAGTATTCAAACGTCAGCTGAATGTAATTATGCTGGGGCATAATTAATAAAGACCAATGAAGGTGGCACCACGGCTTTTCCGTCCTTTTGCGATGGGAAGGCCTTTTTATATGGTTTGGCGGAATGAATAGTGTTTTACACAGTTTCAAATTCTGGACGCCATGTTTTTAGAAGCGAAAGCGTCTATTACGCCGAAGCCTAATTGATTATTTTTGGTGTAGAAGAGCAGAGCAAAGAAGAGGAGAGAGAGTATGACAGTTGAGCTTAGAAAGTTTGCCATGAAGGTATTACAGGGTGATATGATGACGCCAATTTCCGTTTATCAATCACTTGAAGGGGAGCATAAGATGCTTTTCGAGTCGTCTGCCAAGCATGAAGAAAGTGGACGTTACTCATTTATTGCCGTCAATCCAATTGCAGAACTGATTGGAGATAGGAATGGTTATTCTTTTTCCAAAGGTGGAGAAACAGAAAAATCGAGTGCCAATGTATTAGAAAAATTACAGCAAGTTATGCCGTTTCATCAGGCGCAATACCCGTTTGCCTTTTTTGGAGGAGCAATTGGTTTCTTTGGTTACGAAACAGCATTTTATTCAGAAAAAATAGGCGAATACTTACAGGATGATTTAGAAATGCCGGATGTCCATATTTTTTTCTATGATACATTCATTGTTTTTGATCATTTAAAGCAAGAGATTACACTAGCGGCAATCGATTTATTTGATGAAGGGCGTTCTCTTGAAGCGATGGAATTGGCTATTTCTATGATAAAGGAGCAGCTATATGCTGGATCAACATTTGACGACACGACGTTTGGAAAGCTAGATTTCAGACCAATGATCGCCAAAGAAAATTTTGTAGCATTGGTTGAATGTGCCAAACAGCATATTCGTAAAGGTGATATTTTTCAGATTGTTTTATCACAACGCTTCACTTCACCATATACAGGTAACCCTTTTGCTTTATATCGTCAATTACGTACTTCTAACCCTTCACCATATATGTTCTATATGGATTTCGGCACGTATACCATTTTAGGAACATCTCCTGAAAGTCTCGTTAAGGTGAAAGAGCGAAAGGTAACGACCAATCCTATAGCTGGTACGAAGCCAAGGGGTAAAACTGTGGAGCAGGATAACGTGATTGCGGAAGGTCTCTTAAATGATGAAAAAGAAATCGCTGAACATCGGATGCTGGTGGATTTAGGGCGAAATGATCTTGGACGTATTGCCAAAGTGGGTTCAGTAAAATTGATGAAATATATGCATATTGAGCGCTATAAACATGTTATGCATATTGTATCAGAGGTTATCGGAGAATTACATGATGATGTACATGTTTTGGATGTTCTTCGAGCTTGCTTACCTGCTGGTACAGTATCAGGTGCGCCGAAAATTCGTGCTATGCAACTTATCAATGAGCTCGAGCCTGTGAAGCGTGGTGTCTATGCAGGTGCGGTAGGCTATATTTCTGCTACAGGTGATATGGATTTAGCTTTAGCCATTCGAACAATGATCATCAAGGATCATCGTGCCCATGTACAGGCAGGTGCTGGTATTGTTTACGATTCAGTGCCCTTGTCTGAATACGAAGAAACGTTAAATAAAGCTCGAGCGTTATTGGAGGTAAAAAAATGATTTTACTGATCGATAACTATGATTCATTCACATATAATTTATTTCAGCAAATACGAATGCTTGGGAAAAATGTAAAAGTAGTACGGAATGATGAAATAACAATTGAAGACATTCAGAAAATGCAACCTGAAGCCATTATTTTATCACCCGGCCCAGGTAGGCCGATTGATGCAGGAATAACAGTGGATGTGATCAAAGAGCTTTATACGAAGTTTCCGATTTTGGGCATTTGTCTTGGACACCAATCGATAGGGCAAGCATTTGGAGGAAACATTGTTCAAGCTAAAAATATAATGCATGGAAAATTATCGCCTATTCAATATGAAAAAGCAGGCTTATTTGCTCAGTTAGATGGTAAAATCGAAGTAATGCGTTATCATTCTCTCGTCATTGAGCAAAGCACGTTACATGAGGATTTTAATATTTTAGCAAAGTCTAGTGATGATAGTGAAATCATGGCAATTCAACATAAGGAGTACCCACTCTTTGGGCTGCAATTTCATCCAGAATCCATTGGGACAAAAGAGGGCAGTATCATGATGCGAGCTTTCATCGAACAAATTTCATAAATGAAACAAAAGAGGCTGTCATCGAAAATCAGTAGTTGTGATTTTTGATGACAGCCATCTTTATTAATCGAATCGTATTATTATTGCTTTTTCCCTGTAATCAATTTTGCAATTTCCTCTAAAGACATCGAAGAATTGACTTCGTAAGAGCCAATTTGTAAGCTTCGCGCGTATTTAGGGTTAGCAAGTAGCAGTTCCATTTCAACACTATTGTCGATAATGCCACCATCTTCAAGCTTTTGCGCCACGATATATGGTGTGATACCACTGTAAATTTGGAGTGACATAGTTGTAGCTTTTGCCGGTGCACCGCCCGATTTTTGATTTTCTTTAGCCGTTGTTTTAGGAGTATCTGTCTTCGTTTCCTTTGAAGGTTGCTTAGCTTGTTCCTTTAATAATGCAATTTCTTTATTTGCCTGGTCGAGTTTTTTTTGCAACTCTTCTACATTTTCTGCATTTGGGGAAGCTTTAGTTGGAAGACCGATATTGAGATCGAAACGCGCCGCTAAAGCTAGCAAAGCTCCGACAAGAAAAAGCGCAATACCAAATGCACGGATAGCGGACATTTTCATGAATTACCGACCTCCGTTTGCAATTACTTGGCGGACTTGCTCTTCAGTTAAATTTGAACGAATACTGATATCTGCTGTAGATAGACCCTGCTTATTTAGTTCAAGCACCTGACTTACAATAATTTGATGTATAGGTTTCGTTTTTGATGCAGCCTGTCCTGTTTTCGATGCCTGAGCAGCCTGTTGAACAGCTTGCATAACTTGTTGAACTTTTGGGTTTGGTATCGCGTTATTTTGTGCTGGCGGTGATTTAACCTGGAACTCTGGCTCTAATAACAGTTCTTCCTCAACAATTTTCAGACGACGTTTTAAATTATTTGTTTCTTGAAAAATAGAGATGGATAGCTCCTCTACATCTTGTTCGACCTTTTTCGCGCTATTTTTGAAAAAGAACGAAGTAATAATTAGAAGAATCCCTACAATCATAAGTATGATGGATAAATCCAATAGTTTCACCTCATTAAGTATGTAATTATAAGGTATTTTACCATATGCAAACTTAATATGAAATGAAGCTAGATTTTTTTTTATTTTATGTTATAATGGGTTAGTCGTATAAATCATGCTCAAAATTTAAATTCTTGATATAGAGTGGGAGGGTTAATAATGCGCGTAAACATTACTTTAGCTTGCACAGATTGCGGCGAACGTAACTACATTTCTAAAAAGAACAAGCGTAACAATCCAGAGCGTCTTGAACTTAAAAAATATTGCTCTCGCGAGAAGAAATACACTCTTCACCGTGAAACTAAGTAATCGCTCATTAAGCCAAAACCACTTGTGGTTTTGGCTTTCTACATTTTAGGAGGTAGCTTAGGATGGATAAAACAACTTTGCGGAACGAGGTAAAGGAAGCTCTTGCAAAAATTAGCGAAGTAGCTTACCGCGATCAATCAAATGCTGTAGTTAAAAAAGTGCTACAGGAACCATATATAATAGAAGCAACTACAATTGGCATTACTATTTCCAATAAGCCAGAAGTCGACACAATTCAATTAATTGAAGAACTATGGCAACTTGGTAAAAAAGTCGCTGTGCCTAAATGCAACTCAAAAACAAGAGAAATGTTATTTTACGCCATTGATTCGTTTGCCCAGCTAGAAACTGTGTATATGCATTTGCGTGAGCCAATTCCAGAGCAGTGTGAGTTTGTTGACGCAAATGAAATGGACGTCATACTTGTTCCAGGAGTTGTTTTTGATAAGTTCGGCTATCGTATAGGCTATGGCGGTGGTTATTATGATCGCTATGTATTAAACTATACAAAGGGTAAGCTCATGTCTTTGTTATTTAATGAGCAGCTATATGAACGTGTACCTACAGAAGCACACGATTGCCCAGTAGATATCATTGTGACACCGACAAAACGTATTGACTGTGTAACACATCGAGGAGCGAACAAAAATGGATAAAATGTTAGATATTTATGAATTATTAAAAACATATGGTACTTATATTTACACACGAGATCCTATTGGTGATTTGATGTTAATGGAGGATGAAATTCGTGAGTTGTATAAAGCGAATGTACTAGATATTAAAGATTACCAAATGGCATTATTACTAATTCGACAAGAAACAACAAAGCTGCGCATGAAAGAAAATAATAAGTAATGTTTTAAATATAATTTATTTGTGGTATTGTAAAGATGATGTAATATGTATGTAATATTCTTAAAAAACAGTGGTTTTCCACTGTTTTTATGATTTACGAAACTTTTTACAAACGAAAACGTATATATTACTATCCGGCCCATTTACGAACAAGGGGCACAGTTTTTCCCAAAATATATCTATTGATTATCTGTAAAAAATGGATTAAGATATATTTTGTTTCAGTAACAAATTGTTAAAAATATTATTTTTTTGTAAGAAAGTAGGGAGGATGTTAAGGATGAAATCAATAAAGTGGCCTAAACATTCATTTATGATACTAGCAATCGTAGCAACTTGGATAAAAACGGTCATTGTTTATCACACAAGCTTTGAGATGAAAATCGAAAATGCGATGCAACAATTTATTTTGTTTATTAATCCATTAAGCTTCGTGCTATTTGCTTATGGTATATCGTTATTCTTTAAATCGCCAAAAGTTAAAAGTCGTTATATAATAACTATCAGTGTTATCTTGTCAATCGTCTTATACGGCAATGTTGCGTTCTATCGCTTCTACAACGACTTTATTACGTTACCGGTATTATTCCAAACAAATAACTTTGGGGATTTAGGAACTTCAGTAGCAGCGATTGTTAGCCCTTGGGATTTATTATATTTCGTTGACGTACTTATTCTTATTTTAGCTAATAAATATTTGCCTATGATGAAAGATGCAGTAAAGGTAAACGTGGAATTCCGTCGCGCGTACTTCGTATTAGCGATTGCTGTGTCGTTCTTAAACCTAGGATTAGCTGAAACAGAGCGTCCACAATTGTTAACACGTAGCTTTGATCGTGAATTACTTGTAAAAAACATCGGTACTTATAACTACCATTTATATGACATTTATATTCAATCAAAATCTTCTGCTCAACGTGCATTAGCGGATGGCAGTGAATTAGTAGAAGTGAACAACTATATTCGTTCAAATCAAGCAGCAGTCAACCCTGAAATGTTTGGTAAATACAAAGGTCGTAATTTGATTGTTGTATCAATGGAGTCTTTACAGAACTTTGTGATTAATAACCAAATGGATGGTCATGAAATTACACCATTCTTAAACTCTTTAACAAAAGATAAAGATACGTATTATTTCAGTAACTTCTATCACCAAACTGGATTAGGGAAAACTTCTGACTCAGAGTTTATTTTAGAAAACTCATTGTTCGGCTTAGGTCGTGGTGCGGTATTCTTCACACATGGTGGAAATACGTATAACTCAATGGCTGAGCGTCTTGGTGATAATGGCTACTTTACAAATGTCATGCATCCGAATAATAAATCATTCTGGAACCGTGACATAATGTATCAATCATTACACATTAATAAATTCTATGACATAGATTCATATAAGATTGGCGAAGGGCAAGCTGTTAACTGGGGTATGAAAGATATCCCATTCGTAGAGCAATCTGCAGCATTAATGAAAGATATGCCACAGCCGTTCTATTCTCGACTAATTACTTTAACGAACCATTATCCATTCACATTGGATCCAGAAGACGTAATGATTCCTGAATACACTTCAAACTCAGGTACATTAAATCGTTATTTCCAAACAGTTCGTTATATGGATGAAGCACTTAAAGACTTCTTCCAAAGTTTAAAAGATCAAGGTGTATATGATAACTCGATTATTGTAATGTATGGTGACCATTACGGTATTTCAGAAAACCACAACAAAGCGATGGCTCAATATTTAGGAAAAGATAGCATTACACCATTTGATAATGCAATGCTACAAGAAGTACCTTTATTTATCCATATTCCTGGATCAGGTGATGGTAAAGAAATGACAGAGATTGCTGGACAAATGGATTTACGTCCAACAATTCTACACCTTCTTGGCGTTGAAACGTCAAAAGATATGCAACTTGGTGCAGACCTATTCTCACCAGAGCATGAAGACTTCATTGTTTTCCGCGATGGTCGTTTTGTAACAGATAAATATTTATATGCTGGTGAAGCTTGTTATGACAAAGCAACTGGTGAAGAAATTGATGGTGAGCCATGTCAGCCATACGCTGATCGAGCTACGAAAGAACTTGAAAGTTCGGATGCCATCATTAACGGTGATTTACTCCGCTTCTATGACCAAAAGACAGGTAACTTGAAGCAAGGAGCAGCCAAGTAACAACAAGAGAGATCTCATTTAATGGAGGGACTGAAAAAGTCTATATCTTCTCACATCGCGAGGTATTTAACGAGTAAATCGTTGAATACCTCGCTTTTTTCATTTGGCACTGTGACTCTACTGT
>NZ_JBIWGL010000040.1:0-39656 GCF_044763535.1 Lysinibacillus sp. NPDC095746 | reverse complement strand
GTGCAAAATAGCCATCTATCCGAAAAAAATTAGGATAGATGGCTATTCGTCGTGCGTACCAAGAAGGTGCGCCTATTTTATATTTCGGGCTTACAAACAACAAGAAGAGGTCTTAAATCTATAAAACAACACCTCCCTTATCTATCAAGCTATTGCTTACTAAATTTGGCACATTACTTAAGTTTCACTACCGAGATTTAGTAGGAAGGTCCTTCCAACTATCTTGAAAAAAAATATTATTTTTTGCAAAATAATTAAATCATCTATATTTGCCACATTTTTTAATCAAATCTTATTTTCAATTTTTCTCAGGAAAAAATAGAGCAGAAATGTTACTATTTAAAGGTTTGCTACTGCTTCCTTAAAGGGTGTATAAAATTTTCGCATTAAGTTTTATTATATCTGATTTCATAACATTAATTTTCTAATATAAAATATTTAACTTATAATGTTATAGTAGAATCCTAATTGAAATTTAATGAGGTATATCAGATGAATAAAAGAGAAAAATTATTGATTACAGCATTCTATTTAGCTAAGTTTGATAGGGTAGCCTATGCGAATCTTGGATATTCTAAAATTAATCAGGCACATGAAGAAATAGGTAGAAAACTAGGTTATAAGAGAAATAGTGTAAAGAATCGGCGAGATGATTTTGATCCGTTATTTGGACATCGAGCAGGTTGGCATCATGTAGAGTTAAGTAAAAGTAACTTAAAAATTGTTGATGCATTTGATCATTTGAGTGAGGAAGCACTAAGAGCTGTTGTCTTGGATTTATTAGATGAAGCATCATCAAGGGCAGTGCTTTTATTACCTGAAAATGTTCCTAAACAAACATCTACTTATACAACACGTGGTATAACGGGAAAAAAAGCTGAAGCATTTTTTATAAATTGGTTTGCTAAATATTATCCCCATGAAGTTTTGGTGGATACGGGTGATTTAGGATGTGGGTATGATTTTGAAGTTGAAAATTCTAGCCATGTATTTGAAATGAAAGGTTTATCGGGAGATAATGGTGGTGTATTGTTTACAGATAAAGAGTGGTCTATAGCAGCAGAAAAACAAGAAGATTATCACCTTGTATTAGTAAAAGAATGTTTTAGTAATGAGCCCATAGTAGAGGTTTATTCTAACCCTTATTGGAAATTTAATCCTAAGAAGCAGATTACCACTGTAATCAATGTTAATTGGGGTATTAGCATTAGTGATTTAAATTATACAGAGATAGATTAGGAAGCGAAAGTGCATGTGCATATTTACCGAGTCACTTCGTTTATTAACATGGGCATCTCATAAAGAGGCATCGAAGTTTTTGAAGAGGGTATTCGAGCACTCCAATATTTACAAACACAGTCTTCTCCAAAACCAATAAAAATTGAAGTGAAGGGTACAACATCAACAAGTACAAGCGCAGTCTATTCAATTTCTTGCCTTGAATTGGAATAATTTAAATGTGGCTAGTACGTGCATATGGTGTAGGCAAGAATCAAGGGATGAAAATAGAAAAAGATTATGATATTAGTAGTTACAACTCAGTAATTTATTGGCGCGTAAGTATGCATATATTCCATCAACAATTGATGTATATGGCACAAGTGTGGAGAACAATAAATGAGTTATAAAATTGCAAAAGATAAATAGGATTATACAATCATACTACTAATGCGCTTATTATGATTTAACAGTAAAACAAACTTGCTCCATTAATATGCTAAAATAAGTTTATCTATTTCGTAAGTAAGGTGGCATTAAGGTGAGCACAGTTGAAATTAATACATGGCCATTTAATGAAAAAAGCTTAAAAAGTATCAATAACAAAGAGAGCTATTTAAATTATCCAGTCATTTATCTTTTAAAGAATCAAAAAGAGGCGTATATCGGGGAAACCGTGGCTTTCAAAAATAGAATGCGTGCACATTTAAAAACAAATGAACGTCAGAGATTAGATGAGATGCATTTAATTCATCATGAAGAGTTTAATCGTTCTGCAACATTTCACTTAGAGACGAAACTTATTAATTATTTTCTGGGAGACCAGAAGTATAAGCTACAAAATAAGAGCCAAACAGTAAATAATATTTCACACAATTACTACAATAAAAAGTTCTATGACCGTGATATTTTTAAAGAAATTTGGCAACGGCTAGTAGATCAAGGGTTGGTTAATAATGAACAGCATGTAATTGAAAACCGCGATGTTTTTAAGCTATCACCTTTTAAAGAATTGTCAGTGGAACAATTAGAGTTAAAGGAAAAAGTTATTGAAATTTGCGAGCAAAATATTTCTCGTTCAGAGGAAGATAAGTCATTTTTATTCTTGATTCAAGGTGAAGCGGGAGCAGGTAAAAGTGTAGTATTAAGTTCTATATTTAATACTATACAAGAGCTGTCAACAGATATTACATCACAGTTATATGACTCAAAAAATTATTTAGTTGTTAATCATGATGAGATGCTCAAAACATATAAAAGCATGGCTTCTAAGTTAAAGTTTTTAAAAGCTAAAAATTTTGATAGACCAACACCTTTAATTAATCGTCTAAAAAAATCAGGTGAAAAAGCTGACATTATATTAGTGGATGAAGGACATTTATTGTTAACTAGGTCAGATACATATAATAATTTTACAGACAATAATCAGCTTGAAGAGCTTATGAAGTTGGCGAAAATAGTTGTAGTTGTTTATGATGAAAGCCAAGTATTGAAACTTAAAAGCTTTTGGAAGGAAGCTACTTTGGATGCTTTAATGCAACAAAGTGATTATGAAAAATACGAACTAAAAAATCAATTCCGCATGAGAGCAAACGAAGAGGTAATTGAATGGATTGATCATTTTAAAAATAAAAAGATTTCTCCTATTCCTAATGATAAAGAATTTGAGTTGAAGATATTTGATTCTTTACAAACGATGCATGATGCCATTATTGAAAAGAATAATGATTATGGTTTAAGTCGAGTTGTTTCAACATTTGATTATTTACATAAGAAAGATGGCGGGATCTATTATATATCGGAAGATAAGGGTAATTACAAAATTCCGTGGAACATAACCGATGGGAAATACACCTGGGCAGAAAAAGACTCTACTATAAAAGAAGCAGGCTCCATCTATACAATTCAGGGCTTTGATTTAAACTATGTTGGTGTAATTTTAGGACCATCTATAACATACGATAAGCAATCAGATTGTTTAGTTATAATACCTGAGAATTACAAAGATATAGGTGCATTTGCAGGAATTGAAGGTATAGAAAATGTTAAACAAGCAAAAGAAAAGATTATTCTAAATTCCATGAATGTGCTTATGAAACGGGGAATTGAAGGATTATATATTTATGCTAGTGATGAAGCACTAAGGAAAAGATTATTAGAACTTCAAATAGAAAGTTTGAAAAAGTAATCATCAATTTTAAAGGGACAATTAAAAAGCTCAATAGGTTTGGAGGAGATAACCATACTGTAAGCCCTGAATATAAAAAAATAAGCGCACTTTCTTGGTACGCACGACGAATAGCCATCTATCCTAATTTTTTCGGATAGATGGCTATTTTGCACATGTGACTTGGATTTTTCTCGACCAAGGCATGTAATTATTTAAAATCTTTGGTTGTTGGTGAATTGGTAAATTTGGCAATTCTGTCATTAACGTCACTAGATATTGATAGAAATCGATGCCATTTGCTTTTGCCGTTTCAGCCAAACTTAAACAGATCGCATTTGCTTTAGCGCCTGCTTCACTAACAGAGAAAAGCCAGTTCTTACGACCAATCACATTTGGACGAATCGCATTTTCAGCTGGATTATTATCGATTTCAACCCTACCGTCGAACAGAAAAGCTTTTAATCCGTGGATACGATTTAATGTGTATTCTGCGGCTTTGGCTAAGGCATTTTTTCCGAAGAAAGGTGATTGTCAACCCATTTTAGAAACTTCTCTACAATCGACTTTGAATGTTTTTGCCTTGATTTTCGGCGTTTACCTGGTGAAAGATGCTTGAATCGACGTTCTAGGTGATACAGTTAATCACAGTAGTCCACGCCAATTTGCCCGTTTTTGCTATCAGCTTTCAGCCAATAGCGCCGCACATGCGCCCAAAAGTTGGCGAACGTAACGTCAGGTAGATTCCCGTATGCAGAATAACCATCACAAATCACAGTTCCTTGAAAACCAGCTGTAAAATCTTCTAATACAGAACGGCTTCTTGATAAAGCGCTTCGAAAAAGAACGATGATCGGTCCTTGACTTGGCACGCTTCGGAATACCCAATTATAGGCGTTTGATTGGTCGGATTTTCCGTCTGAACGTTTGATTATTTGCGCATGGGTTTCATCTACATGCAGAACAGATTTTGCTGTTAATGTCTGCTTCAACTGTTCATAAACCGGTGGAAGCCAATCTTCAGCTGCACGGATCACCCAGTTCGATAAGTTCTTATCATTCGTAAGCAGGCCATATCGTTCCCACTCCTTTACCTGACGGTAAAGAGGCAAGTATTGAATGAACTTATCATAGATGAGTTTTGCTAGAACGGTAGGTCCCGCAATGCTTCGCTGAATGGTAGCTTGTGGGGCTTTCCCACGTTTCATTTGTGCTTTTTGTGTGGCATCCATTTTGCAGCGCTTGCACCCGTAGGTATGTTCAATATGCTGAATGCGCATCATTTTTGCCGGAATGAATTTTGCTTCTTCACGCGCAATAGTTATACCGGCTTCGGTCATTGGGCCAAGGCAACAGTCGCATTGTGTATCGGTGGGATGATGGTGAATTTCTTCTATTTCAATCCCATCATGAAAAGAATCATTCCGTTTTTTCTTATGTAATTTACGGTTAACAGTATAAGTAATCGTCGCTGTAGCTTTGTTCTTCTGTGTGCTCAGATTCGTTAAAAGACGAATCGTCATCGAATAAAGAGCCTTGCCCGTCTGGTGCTTGATACTTTGATTTTTCTGATTTAGAACCGTATAAAGCTTTTGTTAATTGGCGAACTTGTTCTGTTAACACTTCGATTTGTTTCAATGATTGATCCAACTTCTTTGTCAGTTCATTGTTTTGCTGATTTGAATGAGCTAATTGTTGCTCAAGTAATTGAATGAATCGTTCATTTTGGTCAGAAGAAGCTACCCAACGATGGATGTAGTCATATGATATAAAATTTGATTGTTGATATAATAGTCTTAATAATATCTTTTCTATAATTTTAAGGAGGAATATATATTTATGGAATTGATAAAATTCTTATTAGGAAATATTAAAAATAAAAAAATAGTAGTTTTATTGATTATGGGAGGAATTCTTTATTATATAAATCAAAACGCCCCATTTTTGTTCGATGAACTGATAGTTATTTTAAAAGATTCTATAACAATTTTTATTGATAATATAATTGTTTTTACATTTTTATTAGTTATAATATCTCTATTTATTATATTAATAAAGTATAGTAATCAGAAGCATGATGAGCTTAAATATAGAGATTTGGGGATGAAAATACATAGATCCGATACTGAAACTCCGTTCGGAGTTGAAATCTATGAAAATATAAGAATGTCAAAAAAAGATACATGGAGAGAAATTTTTTTTATCAACAATAGTGGGAACGATCTTGATCATGTAGAGGGGCAAATTGACTTTTATGATAAAAAGAAAAGGGTATTTTCTATTCCATTCACTATATATATATTAAAAAATGGATATGGTCATAAAATAATTAATCAGGAATTTAATCCATATATTGAAAGATGGGAGGAATATGATTTTTATATTAAATCCTCAAAATATGGGGAAGACTTCGTTAGTAATAAAAGGTTTTGTGGAAAAAAGTATACAAGGCTACCAGATCAAATTGAGTTAAAGAAATGGTATCAAAGTTTTGGGAGATATAATTTGAAATGGATATATGAACAGCTTTTTAATTTGTATCTTCATTTTAGATTTACTTTAAAAAATGAAGGGTTTTTAAAAAAACTTAAGCTATTAGTATTTTCTTTAATAGGACTTGGATTATTTGGTTTCATAATTTTTATCATAGTTGATTCAATTGGTATTCTCATAAAAATTATTAGTCATTGGTATAAGTCAATTAAGGAAATTTGGAGTTATTATCAATAAGATGATTGGAGTTATGAGAAGGTGAAACTTTCTTTTCACTAATAATTTTAAAGGGGGACTTAAATTGGCAAGAAAAGTTATATTGAGTAGAAAGGGATTTGATTCAAAATCAGGTGGGAAACCAAGTCCAATTTTAAATGGAAATCTAATTTCCCTTCCTATACCGCGTGCTGGATCAGGTGATTTCTATAGTGATTTAGCGATTTCACCTACAGAAAGTTATTTGGATGTTATGCAAGGGTTGGGGATAAAGCATCATTATGAAGGACACTTAGATCCCGATATTAGAAAATCAATTTTGCAAAATAGACCTGTTGAGTGGAGAGGACTATTTGGACAGAGCGGACCATCCGAAGGTTTATTAAATAAAATGAAAGTCGGTATAGGAGATATCTTTTTGTTTTTTGGTTGGTTTAAAGAAGCTAAAATTGTAGATGGAAAATGGAAGTACATACATAATGCCAAAAATATACATGCGATTTATGGCTACTTGGAAGTTGATGAAGTGTTCGATATTAAGAATGGTGAAGTCCTACCGTCTTGGGCGAATTACCATCAACATTTTAGAAATAGGGAAGAATATGGAACTAAGAGAAATGTGATTTATATGGCTACTGAATCCTTTACAGCCTCCTCAGAAAAATTAGGTTATGGTGTGTTCAAATATAACGAAGACCTTGTACTAACAAAGCAGGGTTCAAAAAAGAGATCTTTATGGGAACTACCCTCTTGTTTTCAAGAAGAGAAACAAAAGTTTAAATGCGGGCTAAGCGAATGGAATGTTAATAATGATGGATGTGTTGAGACACAACCATTGGGACAAGTTCAAGAGATATATGTGAGTGATAACCCGAAAGTTGTGGCCTGGGCTGAAAAACTAATTTCTAATTGCTCTGTTTATAAATAAATATATACAATACTGTTATAAACATAAGAATGCCAAAAGGAAGATTACATTGAAATGAAGAAAAATACAAAAGTTTTTTCTATAAATAATGGATCTACGTCAAGATTGTAGACACACTCAAGTTAATTTTTTGTGTTGCGCAACGTCCATTTTTGGAGTGTTCCACATCCCGAGTAGACCGTCAAAGTGAAAAGAGCCTTTGACCGCCTACTCGGGATGTAGAGCGGAAAATGCATGGAAGTTGCGCCCGAAATATGTGGTGGGGTAGATTTCTTCTTTGTACCCCCTTTACGCTGCTGCTCGGCACACTTTCTCATACGCATCGGGTGTAAAATAACCAATGCTACCGTGGATTCGCTTGCGATTGTACCAACCTTCGATGTACTTAAATAAAGCTACACGTGCGGTTTCAAAGTGGCTGTAGCGCGTTCGGTATACTTCTTCTTTTTTGAGTGTTGCGTGAAATGATTCGATGCACGCATTGTCATATGGGCAACCTTTTCGACTGAATGATGGGACCATTTCGTATTTCTGTAAGCGCTCGCCAAAAGCTTCACTTGTATATTGAGAACCTAAATCCGTGTGTATAATGAGTCCTGGCGCTGGATTTTGCGCAACTACTGCGTTATCAAGTGCTTCTAAGACTAGGTCAACCGTCATTTTACGACCAAATTTATATCCAACAATTTTCTTTGTATGACAATCTAATACCGACGCCAAATAATACCAACCATCATTTACTGTGTGGATATACGTAATATCTGCCACCCATTTTTCATTGATGTTTTCGGTTGTAAAGTCTTGTCCCAACACGTTTTCACGCTCTTCAACTGGTTTCTGCGTTGGCGTCGGACGGTACTTTTTTGTAATGTTTGAACGAATGCCTGCTTTTCTCATAATTCGTTGAACGCGATCAATACTGCCTGTATAGCCTTCTTGTTTAAGGATTTGAAATATTTTCGGTGCACCATAACGGCCGTCACTTTCCTTATGAATAACGCGAATACGAGCGAGTAGCTTTTCATTGGCGACATGATAGCTGTTCGGCTTTTTGTGAAATGATTGATAATACGTACTTTTAGGTATTTTTAAAATGCGACACATCAATTGAACGGGTTGATGCTCGCTTTCTTTTGTAATGTGGTCGATCAGTTCTTGGTCTTCTATTTTTGCGCGAATATGGTCATAGCCTTTTTTAGGATATCTACCTCTTGTTTTAAGCGAAGGTTTTCCTTCTGGATAGCAGCTACTTCAGCTGCAGTTAACTCACCAGTTCCTTCAATTGGAGAATGGAGTTTAATCCATTTATAAATTGTGACTTCTGACACACCATATTCGCTAGCTAGTTGATTGACCGGTGTACCCGAACGATAAAGTTCGACTACTGTTTGTTTGAATTCTTTATTGTACTTTTTTTGACTCATGGTCGGACACGTCCTCTCTTATATTCAATTCTATTGATTTAACCAAGGTATGTCCACTTATCTATAATACATCCATAAAATACTCTTACTACCAGGTTTAGTTTTAACTTATTAAATATAATAGTTTAGTTTTAACTTATTAAATATAATAGTTTAGTTTTAACTTATTAAATATAATAGTTTAGTTTTTTTAATTAGTGACTATATGAAAATGTGTAAGTTCAAAAAGCACGAGTATAAGTCGAAACTCTTTGCTCATGCCTTTAATATTATTAAATTAATAATTAAAATGTTAACTATTCCATAGTTTATTTCTATAATGAATATGTGCTTTTCCGCTAAAAGCTCTTAGTACAGTTAATGAATATTAAAGGAAATAAATTAGTTTTTTCCCTTTAAATAATCTCATTTCTATTCTTCTTCCAAGTTTGCATCGTAATCTAATATTATGGAGTTAATATTATTATTTCCATTAAGTGAATTAGTTCTAATATTCTTTTCAAATAAGATTGGATCTAAGTCAAGATTCCGGACAACACAAAAGTTAAGTTTTTATTTTGTGGCAACCACCATTTATGGAGTGTTCCACATCCCGTGTAGTTAGTCAAAGTGAAAAGAGCCTTTGACAGATTGCACGGGATGTAGAGCGAGAAATCCATGGAGGTTGCGCACAAAATATGAAGGGGAAAATGGCTTGAACACCAAAGTTTCACTACAGCTCGACACATACTTTAGCATTCATCAGGCGTTAGAAAGCCTATGGCACCGTGAATTCGTTTGCAATTGTACCAACCTTCAATATATTTAAATAGTGCAACTCTAGCTGTTTCATAATTTTCATAGCGTGTTCGATATCCTTCTTCTTTTTTCAATGTCGCATGAAAAGAGGTCATAGCCTTTTTTAAAATTTCAATCTCCTGCTTTAATCGAAGATTTTCTTTTTGAATCGAAGAAACTTCCGCTGCGGTTAATTCTTCTGCATCTTCGATTGGAGAATGTATTTTAATCCATTTATAAATAGTTACATCAGAAACAGCATATTCGCTAGATAATTGATTGACCAGAGTACCGGCGTTATAAAGTTCCACTAAAGTTTGTTTGAATTCTTTATTGTATTGTTTTTGACTCATAAAAAAGACACGTCCTCTTTTGGTTATAATAATACTTATCTAACCAAAATCTTCCATGACTTCGTTCTACATGCAGTTCGTTAGTAAATTATGAATGTTCACTAATTTCTAATATCAATTTGCAACCATGAACAATTTTTACTAATACTTGAGAGAATATTACTCTATGCCTTTAGATTGTTCAAAATCTAGTATTATAGTTTACAAATTATGTAATCATTTTGGTATAATTAACCTTAACCTTCTATAAATTAACTAGAAAAATTTTATTTAAAGGTATCTTTCAAAATGAAAGTAAAATTTTTAAGTCCATATCTTTCTGTGCAGATTGATTTAATGTTAAAAATGCAGTCAGAAAATCCAACAGAAGCAATTGAGAAAGCTAAGGAATGGTTGAGAGCTGTTATAAAATAAATTATTCTTTATGAAAATGGAGTAGAGTGGGAAAAGAGCTAGGATGTCGACCAATTGACTAATGAAATTTCTCAGGCTAATGCTCAAAATAATATTAATAAATGGGTTGTGATTAAAATGAATAAATTAAAAGTACTTAATGTAGAACAGGGCGATTCATTAATTCTTTCTATTGATGAACATTGCAAATATAGTGAGCGTGATATCTTTATAGATTTAGGTAATGGTCGATATGACGTTTCAAGAGTCAGTAATCCTAATTATAAGAAAATATTACTCTTATCTCATGCTCATGAAGATCATATTGGGGGACTATCATTATTTATTAATTCTTTAAACACTAACAATTCTAATTTAGAAGAAATCTGGATGCCATTGTTTTTTAATGAAGTATCTATTATTACAGAAAAAATATTAAGTCTTAAGGGAATTCAAAATGTATCTCATATGAACGGTTCATTATTGAGTGCAAAAAATACTGCTTCTTCATTTTACTTATTAAAAAAACTTTCTAAAACAACTTCAATTAAGATGGAAGGAGTTTATAAAGGTAGAAGTAAATGCGAATGCGCCCATATTAAGATTTTCCAACCAACTTTAGATCCAGCGTTAATATTAGGATTAAGTAATAATGAGATAGAAAGTTATATTGAAAAACTTGAGACAACTAATTATGATGAATTTTACAAATGGTTCACCGAATCTGATGCAAAAGAGGTAATTAACTTTCTACAAGGCAATCAATATAATAATAATGACATGGAATATGGATGGAGTGTATATTCAAATCCTGTTATTAATGAAGATTTATTAAATATTACATCTAAATTTTCATATGGTTTATTTTTAAAACTAAGAAAATTTATTAATGAGTTTGTTGAGAAGCCTACTAATATCTCCTTCAACAAATTGTATAATTCACTAAAAGAGTCCAGTAATAATTGTAGTATTGTTTTTAAATATATAAATGATGATTTGGATGTACTTTTTACTGGAGATATAGGTAAGCATATTCTAGATTACTTATCTATGAACAATAATGATTTAATGGCGAAAATTTTAAAAGTACCGCATCATGGGAGTAAATATAACTTAAATAAAAGAACATTAAAAAGAATAAATCCGAGTTATGCAATTATTAGTCATGGAAATGGGAAATTTGGAAGACAAATAGATCCGCATCCAAATATAGAAGTTATTCGCATGTTAGATGATTTAAAGGTTAAAAGTTTATACACAAATGATGTTGAAAAGAATAACAAAATAATTATAAATAGACCTAATAAGATAGATGTTTGGCCAAAAGTCGAGTACTATGATAAGAAATACTTAAAAAACTAAACATTAATTAATCTGTTAATGCTTGGGAGTTATGCATGTGTTTTAAAGATAATGATTATTCAAAAGCAAAAGCTTTCAAGAGTTGAAAGTGTTAAATTATTTGTAGATTTCTTGATTTAAGAGTTAAAGCCATACATGCTTTAGAAATGGAACTAACTGTAAATTATTTTCTAGGTAACGATGATTTATATACAATTGGTAATGGTATATTTAAATTTGACAAACAAATGAAGAGGTTTTATTAAAGGCATGGAATGCAGCATGGGACTTATTCTTTTTGAGACTTTTACAGAGAACATACAGTGACTATAGTTTCTTAAATATCATAAAACCCAAATTAGTTACAGAAGATAAAAATCTCATAGGTATGGCTAAATTAATTTCATTAGAAAGTTCAATAATAGAAAATAACCGCTTTATACCAATATTATCATTTGATGAAACACTTATTAAAAAAGATTTTAGAGATGTAGTTGAAAAAATAAATCTTAAAATCAAAAATAGTTTTTTGGAACGAAATATGCTAGAAAAAATATTAAAGATAAGGACAGTATCTAATTGAAAAAGTAAAAGTTTTAGAAGCTGAATTATTAAATTGCTGTATGTAAGAATAAATGAAGACATCAAAATAAGCTGAGTTCGCTTACATATATTTTTTTTAGCTACATAACATACGGTGTATATGCTAACTACAATAATAGGGTATAGTAAAGTAATCAGAACTAACTAATTTTTAATATGATCAAAAAATATTTTTAATTCTTTCATAATCGATTAATCCTTATTAATTGAGTTTAATTAAATGTCTCCGTAAGCAATTTTAGTAAACCTTATTAATTCCTTTTTAAGAGCTATTTTTGACCCTCGAAAAGGCCCTGCAAACGTTTACTTAATAAGGTTTGTCTGTTTTATAGACTGAACAACCGCCATCACCATAAATTGGAAAAATGGTTTCAAAAAGTGCCGTGTTTCTTGAGATATCAAGGGTTTGGCACTTTTTTTGTTGCCTAAAAAAATTTAGTATTATTCAATCTCGAAATTTATAGGGCTGTAAAATTTCATTACATAGACTAGCTTGCACAAGCCCCTCTCTATTGGTGCGGGGGTAAGATATAAGGAGAGTATTGATCCTCATAGTTATAATATATAATGTAACTGAGGAAAAATCCTCAAGACCCGTTTAATCGTTTCTGATAACGATTGTGATTATAAAAATCAATACTCGTTTTAACGCCTCATATGAATCGTACTTATGTAAATAATACTTTTCTACACTTCAATGTGCCCCAGAAGACCATTAAGGTTAACCTTTCTTAAAGATAATCTTTCTAGAATTATTGCACAACGGACAGGCTCTTAGTAAAGTGAATAGAAAGTAGTTCACCTTGAGAATAGCTTTAATGTAGAAAAAATAGTTAATGAAAAATGGAGCAAGTGACTATTGCTCCAGTGTGTGAATGTAGAGTAAGCCGTAACTTCATTAGCGTCACTTGAACAAATAGAAGAAGGAGGATAAACAACAATGATACAGTTACATATTGAAAGTCAGAAAAACCCAGAGATTTATCGAAAGTTATTATTACCGAAGAACAGTAGTTTTTCCTTGCTAGATGAAATGATATTACTAAGCTTTGATTTGGATGGGGCGGACTATTTTAATTTTGAAATGGTTAAAAAAGATGGACGGGTATGTAAAGAAAAGATTTGTTTTTTACCTAAAAATGCTACGGATTTCGATACAGATGAAGAGTTGGTTGACGAATGGCTTCGAAAATCCGGTGATGAAGCCATTGCCCATATAATTGATAATAGTGAATCGTTTATTATTCGATTAGAGAACAATGGGGATTTACCGACGAACTCTGAAACTCTTTTATGTATTGCGGGAGCAGGTAATATTCATACGGGTAACATGGACAAGATTGATTTGGAGGAAATTAATGAACGGATAAGGGAGGATGAAGAGGCAAATAGTTTACTAGAAAACCTAGAGCCAGATTATCTTACTTTATTGGAGCTTACCAATTACCTGAAAAAACTAAAGCCATGGCAATATTTTAGTGATGATGAAGTGGTTGGCATTCATTTTGCAGATGTAGATTACAAAGTACTTGTTTCTGTTATGGGAGCGGGTGGTGAAGAGTTTGGGTTAATGATTTTTGACACGGAGCTTGGCTATCATAGCTTAGCTAACATTCTTTATGAGAAAAATTTATCGAGCGATTTCTCGTATGGTTTAAATGCTTTAACTGTGAATTTTGTGGATAGGGAAGAGTTAGACCAAGCAGATTATCTATTAATTAAAGATAATGGACTGTCGTATAGAGGGAAGAAGAACTGGATTCAGTTCCGTAGCTATCTGGAGGGAACGCATCCTGAAAGACCAGATTATTTAGAGGTAGTGCTATTAATTGATGTTATAAGTAGGATGATTAATATTACAGAAGCTCGGAAGGATGGCTGGGAATATCCGCAGCTAGCTGCACATCAATATCCAATGTTTAAAGTGCAAATGGATGGTGAGTTACAAGAGATCTATATTTTGCAAATAAATATGCCCAAGCCAACGTTTGAGTGCTATGAGGAAATTTCGATGTTTGAAAAAGCCAAATATAAGAAAAAGCCTAAAAGCGCGTTACAAGTAGAATATGATGTATTTTACATGCCTTTTGGCGTAGAATCGGAAGAAACGAGCCGCACTGTTTATCCGCTTGCTGGTATGCTTGTTGAACGTGGAAGCAATTTGATTATTGAACATGAATTGTTCCCGATGCCTAAAACGCCACCAATTGCACAAGGTGTGTTATGGGCATTTTTACAGGGCTTAGAGGTAAGACCAAGTAAAATATTTGTCTCTAAAGAGTTAAGACCGATGCTTCAGCCACTTGCAAAAATTGTCGGGGTAGAGCTTGTAGAGAGTGAACTTCCTGGCATTCGAGAAGTTAGAGAATTTATGAAAGACATGTCAATGGATTTAATTGAAGAATAGCGCAAATATTTTCTGAACATTATATAGAAAATCCACTTTTAATTGAGATATTCATATATATAACTGATTTATTAATTAATTTCGTATGTAATATTTAGCAGACAAATGCTTATATAAAAGCATTTGTCAGCTATTTTATAAAGATATTTTAGATATTCTTAAATCATACATAATATTGTCCCGAAACCTGTAACGAGAGCAATAAATAAAGCATACTAAATGGTAGAGATTCAGATTAACTCGAATTTACTAAGAATTAAACCAAACATTAGTTATAAACCTTGATTGTTTTTGATTTGAATATATACAGTATTGAAATGATCCAAATTAGAAATCCGCAAAACAGCATCATATGCGAAATTGAAAAGTTTATGAATAGTGATAATGAAACAAATGCATAGGACAGTGGGACTAATCCATTAGATGAAGCATTGACAATACTCATCACACGCCCTATTTTATCTTCGTGGCTTTTCTCTTGAATGGATGATATTAATAAAACATTAATCACCGAGGAGAATATCCCCATAACTAATAATAAAATTACGCCTTGCCATACAGAGTTGATCTGACCTAATGCAGCTAAGGCTATGCCTAGAAGGCTAATCAGAATAAGTATGACCAACCCTTTTCTTTTAGTAACGTTTAGCATACCAATTAATATAGCACCTACCAACATGCCAATTTCATATGATCCCTGAAGCATGCTAAGGTCGATAGCTTCGCCAAATAGAACATTATTAACTAGTAGAGGTATGCCAATCATCAAAGGGCCAAAAAAGAAAAAATTAATAATTATTAAAATAATGATCAAATTTTTTAAAAAAGGCATGTTCCAAACATATTTAAAGCCTTCTTTTAACTCTAATTTAGTAGAGGTACGGTGTTTATTATTTATAGTAGCTTCAGGTTCTTTTTCTCTAATAAACGATGAAAATATAAATGTGATAAATAGGAAAACTGCTACTATAAAAAAAAGAACTTTGAAGGAAGCAGAAAGTGTTATGATTAGCCCACCAATCATAGGGCCTGAAAACATTGCAATTTGGTTAGAACTCTGAATGAACGAATTAGCTCTTGTGAGTAAATTTTTTGAAACTACTATAGGTAATAGAGAGGAATTAGCTGGAGAAAAGAAAGCATCAACGCACCCAAAAAGTACTGCAAAACAAATTAAAGGCCATATTTGTAACCAGCTTAATTGTAAAAATAACAACATGATAAGAACTAAAATACATCTTATTAAACTTGAAAATGTCATTATCCTTGAACGTTTTATTCTGTCTGCCCATACTCCACCAATTGTCATTAAAAATATTCTAGGAATCATTGTAACCATCAATACAATCCCTAATACAGCCTCTTGTTTTAATACCCTTACGATGTACCATTGTTCAGCAAAAAGATAAGTTGATAGCGCAAGAAAAGAAAAAGTACTTGAAAGCCAAAGAAAAAGGAAAGATCTATTAAGAAGTAAACGTTCATTAGGATTTATAGAATCTTTATGTTTTACTATTTTTTTAGGGATTAATGATGTACCTTTACTTTCCATACTAACACCTCTGTAAGTCTATGATTTTTCAGAAAAAACAAATTCGTCAATTTTAAAGGCCGTAATCATGACATAATAATTATTATTTTTTTCAGTTTTTTCGTTATCCGTTACAAGCTCCTCTACCAATTCTCTATACTTCCTTGTAAACTCCAAAAATTTTTCCTTAGTTACGGATACTTCACTTTGTAATGATAAACTATCCCAGTTTTCAACTTCTGAAGAATTGATTTCAAATGATGAATTAGGAGCTGTTAATACTCGAGTTTTTGCTCGATTTAATACTTCTAAATAAGATTGTCGAGTGGCTTCTTGAGATTCTACGAAATTCAAAAGATGATCTGCCGGAATGAAGCCTCTTGCAACTGCCCCGTAATATTTTAGAAGGTTCCCTCCTTGTTCGACTTTTTTTACTAATTGAATAAAATCATGTTTTTCAAGTTCGCGTAAATGATATAGGATTTTTGCGCGCGTTAAGTTTAATTCTTCAGCCAGTTGGTGACATGTGTAAGGTCGCTCTACTAAGTACATAAGTATTTTTGTGCGTAAGGGGTCACTTATTGCTTTCAATTGTTCATATGTTTGGATTGTTTTAATAGTTTTCATTTAAAATCCCCTCTTTAACCGGTTAATTTTATTTAACTATACTACCAAAAAAAAGAAATTATGTAAATCTCAACACATTTCACATTTCGCAATATTGTAAATCTTGATAGGTAAATATGTAATCATTGGTAACATATGGATTGACAAATGTAAAAATATGTATCATAGTGGAGTTGTATTAATTGTAATCTCCTATAAATTGTTAATTTTTGATGTTTTTGTGTTTATTATTACCATTTATTCTATTTTGAAAGGGAGAGAAAATATTGACTAAAACGTTAAATGAATTTCAATTTCCGGAATTGTCTGCCAATTTCATTGCTGATTTTAGTTCTAAAGAGAGAATTTTGATAAGTAAGGAGGAGGTAGATGCTACTGTTATTCTAACTGCTTGGATTGCTTTGATTTACAGATATACAAAACAAAAGGATATAGTTATTGTATGTGAAAATGAAAACAACGTTACTGAATTTTCATTAATAAAAATAACTATCGAAAAGGTTATGTCGATTAAGGATATTTTTAATAAAATAACTAGTGATTCAATGAATAATAAAACGGACATATCTAAAGAGAACTTTCTAAGAAAAATGGAAAAGGAAGAAAGTTATTTTGTAGGGTTCTTCCAAAAGGAACACTTGATACAAGCGAAAAAATTCTTTTATTTAACTTATGAAGGGCCGTATTTATATAGTAATTTTATTAGAGAAGGTTATGTAAAACAAATATCAAGTCATTTGACTGAGTTGATAAAAAATTTTGAATTAAATAAAACTATTCCTATAGATAAAGTAGATTTTTTAACAGAAGAAGAACGTAATGATATTTTTATTAAATTTAATAACACTTACAAAAATTATGAAAAAGCAAGCATTCATTCTTTATTTGAAAAACAAGCTGCAAAAACACCTAATTTGATTGCTGCAAAATACGAAGGAAAAACATTAACATATAAAGAGTTAAATGAAAAGTCTAATCAGCTGGCAAGATACCTTAAAAAAAATGGGGTTGGAATTGGTGATTTTGTTGCGATAAGTCTTGATAGATCTCTTGAAATGATGATAGGTCTACTTTCTATCCTAAAGGCCGGAGCTGTCTATGTACCCGTCGACCCTAGCCTACCAGAAACTAAAATTAACTATATATTAGATGATACAGAAGCTTCAATTATTTTAGTAAATAAAACGTGGAAATATAATTATTTAGAGATTAATGCTCTATGTATTGACACTATAAATTACAGGGATGAGTCAATCTCCAATCTAGATTTACAAATAAATAGTGAAGATTTAATGTATGTTATTTACACATCCGGTTCCACTGGAAATCCTAAAGGAGTAATGGTTCATCATGGTGCGGTAGCAAACAGGTTAATATGGATGGGCGAATATTATGAAATTGATTCTAAAGATATTATTTTACAAAAAACGCCATTCAGTTTTGATGTATCAGTTTGGGAATTATTTTTACCTTTAATAACTGGGGCAAGAGTTGTCTTCGCAAAACCTGAAGGTCATAAAGATAGTCAATATTTAATAAATACGATTAAAACGGAAGCTGTTACAACTGTACATTTTGTACCCTCCATGCTGAATGCATTCTTAGAAAACGAAGAAGTTGGAACGTGTCTAACTTTAAAAAGAGTGTTTTGTAGTGGAGAGGAATTAACAAAAAATCAACAAAGGAAATTCCATCACCTGCTAAATAGTGAACTCCATAATCTTTATGGACCTACTGAAGCAGCTATAGATGTAACTCATTGGACTTGTCATAGTAACGATAATTATAACTATGTGCCTATTGGTAACCCAATAAGCAACATGCAAACATTAATATTAAATTCAGAGCTTACTCCGGAACCAAAAGGTGTAGCAGGGGAGCTTTATTTAGCTGGGGATGGATTAGCAAAGGGATACTTAAACAAACAAGAACTTACTGCTAAATCTTTTATTGAAAATCCATTCTCTGTTATATCGTCAAAGAAATTATATAAAACAGGAGACTTAGCACGGATAACTCTAGAAAATCATATAGAATATATCGGAAGAAATGATAGGCAAGTGAAGATAAGAGGAAATCGAATTGAGTTAACAGAAATTGAAATAGCTCTAAGAAATATTCCTGATATTCAAGATGCTGTAGTTATGACAAAAGAGAGTAATAGCGGAAAAAAATTAGTTGCACACATATTAAAAAATAAAAAAGCTCACTTGAATTCTGAATTTATTAGAAATCAATTAAAACAGTCTCTTGCTCAATATATGGTCCCTTCTTTTTTTAATATTTTAGATGAATGGCCTAAAACCCATAATGGCAAATTAGACAGGAAAAAATTGATGAATTCTAGTCCTGTTTCTAATGAACAGCACAAGGAAACACATTCTGAGACACTTTCAAAAGATGAAGTCCTTTGTCATATATGGAGTGAAGTATTAGATATACCAAAAGTAAATATAGAAGATGATTTCTTTGAATTGGGCGGAGATTCTATTTTGGCCTTGCTTATAGTTGCCAAGGCTAAAAAAGAAGAAATTCACCTTGAATTGAATGATTTACTAGAGAAAAGAACTATAAAAAATATAGACACTAGCAAAAAAACTATAAACTTTGTGATTAGTCAAAATCAAATTACTGGGGAGATACTTAAAACTCCAATTCAAAATTGGTTCTTTAATAAGAAATTGAAAACACCAGAGCATTGGAATATGTCCTTAATATTAGATACGCCGTCTCCTATAAACATGGAAATATTAGAAAAATCTTTACAGAAAATTATACATCATCATGATGTTCTTCGAGCTAGGTTTTACAAACGAAAAGAAGCGTACATTCCAAAAATAGAAGAAAAAATTGATTTATTATTTGAAGTAAAAGATTATGTAAAATTAACTATTAATGAGCAAAACGAAGAAATACAAAAGGATATCAATGAAGTTCAATCTAGTCTAAATTTAGAACAAAATTTACTAAAAGCATTATTTATAAAATTATCACCTACTCAGCCTAATAAATTAGTGTTAGTATTTCACCATTTAATTATGGATGGAGTATCTTGGAGAATTTTCATAGAAGATTTAACTCAAGTTTATAATCAATTAATGAATGATCAAGAAGTGGTCTTACCAGCAAAAACAACGTCATACAAAGAATGGGCTAAGAAACAACAAGACTTTTTCCACGAGCAAAAGTTAAATATAGATAAATATTATTGGACTGAAAAGTTTGTTGCTAACGAAATGTATATTCCATTAACCTCCAATGAAGGAACGAAGAAACGAGCAGAAGTACTTGTAAAATTAAGTCCTATCTCCACTCGTAAACTTTTAAAAGATTCATTAAGGACTGGGCAATTTAAAATAAACGAAATATTATTAACACCGTTATATTTGGCTTTAAATAGTTGGAATAAAGATAAGCATTTTCTTATAGATCTAGAGGGACATGGAAGAGAGAATATCGATGGTACTGTCGATTTATCTAGAACGATTGGCTGGTTTACAAGCATTTTCCCTGTTAGTTTTACAATAAATAATTTAGAAAATAAATCGAATATTGATGTATTAACCATAATAAGTGATAAGTTAAACGAAATACCACATAAAGGTGTGGGATTCGGTATTTTAAGAGATTTCTCAGATGAATATACGCAGTCACTGCTTAAGACCTTAACTAAACCAAAAATTAAATTTAATTATTTAGGACAATTTGATAATCAGAACAATAAATCAATTTTCAAAATTAATAACGATTTTTCTTTAAATGATACAAATTTAAATGAAAATAGTGACTATATTTTAGATGTAGTGGCTAAGGTTATTAATGGTTGTTTGGAAGTTAGCTTTGAATATTACGAACATAATCTTGAGAAAAATATAATTGAAAACATTGCGAATAGTTATCTGGATGAACTTAACAAATTACTATATGATTTGTCAAAAAAACAAGAAATAGAGAAAATAAAAGATTCTAATTTAAAAGAAGAAGACTTAAATAAAATTTATAGTTTATATAAATAAAGGAGTGTTTTCATGGAAAATATAGAATCAATATCAAAATTGTCTTCAGTTCAAGAAGGCATGCTATTTCATACTATTTATGAACCCGAAAAAAAGTATTATATCGTGCAAAAAATACTTGATTTTGAGGGGAAGTTAAATATACATGCATTAAAAGAAAGTATTATCGCGGTTCAAGAAAAACATGATATTTTAAGGAGTACTTTTCAATGGGATAGACTTTCAGAACCTTTAAGAATTACTCATAAAAAAATTAAGATAGCTTGGAAAGAGCACTTTTTAACAGAAGAGATGAATCTTAATTCAATAGAAGAAATTCTCAATAATGACATATTTGAAATTTCAGACTTGAGTAAAGAACCACCCTTAAGATGGTCACTTATTCATATGGATGACAATAAATATAAATTTGTTTTTACTCATCATCATATTATTTTAGATGGTTGGAGTTTAGAATTGCTATTTGAAGAAATAATGGACAACTATAACCTATTAAAAAGTGACAGAAAATTAAATAATATCATTGGAGAATCTTTTAATGAATATGTTGATTGGTTAAATCAAAAAGACTTATTAGCAGATGAACTTTTTTGGAAAGAAAATTTAAGAGGATTTGATACGCCAACTCCTATTCAATTTTTTTATAATCATGAAACAAGGGAAAATGTCGGGAAAAATGAAAAAGTATTAACGGTAAGCAAAGAGTTAGTTGAACGTATTGAAAACGTTGGTAAAAAAAATCACCTTGCAGTTAACTCAATTCTTCAAGGAGCATGGGGGTTATTACTTCATAATTATACTAGTGCTGAAGAAGTGGTTTTTGGTTCTACTTTTTCTGGAAGACCAGCTGACCTTGATGGATTTGAACATAGAATAGGTATGTTTATAAATACATTACCAATTAGGGTGGATTTTAAGGAACAGAGAACACTGAAATATTTAAAGAATATTCAAAGTTTATCACATAGTATTCAACAGCATCAGCATATATCCCCCATATCCTTAAAACAACTTAGTGAAATAAACCAAAAAGAGAATTTGTTTAATAGCATATTAGTTTTTGAAAAATACCCCAAACTGTCTAAAGGAGATTGGGAGGAACTAGTAGTTCTGAATGATGAGACAAGAGAAAATTCTCATTACCCAATATCAATGATTGTTACCCCTGACAAAAATAATAATTGGTATTTAAAAATTAAGTACGATAGTTACTATTTATCAGATCAGAATGCTCAACGATTATTACAACATTATCAAACGCTAATACTTAGTATAATCAGTAATCTTGATAAAAATTTAGAAGAATGTAGTTATATGTCTCATGACGAATTACTTTATATTATAAATGATTTGAGTAGAGGAAAAGATAGTAAAAAAGATATCCAACACATTTATGAGCTTTTTAAGGAGAACGTTTATAAAAAACCTAATGCATACGCAGTGGTTGATGGGAATTCAAAGTATACCTATCAACAGCTATTTGATAAAACAAATACTATTGCGGCAACGCTAAAGGAAAAAGGGATAAACTTTGGAGATGTGATAGGTATTTATATGGACAGGGAAATAAATTTACTAAGTGGTATATTGGCCATATGGAAATTAGGAGCATCCTTTGTTCCAATTGATACTGTTCTAGGAAAGGAAAGAATTCGTTACATTTTAGAAGATGCCCAAATACAGACAGTAATAATAGGTGATAACGGTTTATATGAAGATTTATCAGATATAAATGTCCATATCTATTCTATTAATGAATTATTATCAACAGAAATAATGAATGAGCATAATGACAATGAAAAAATAACGCTGCAAAATATGGCTTATACAATTTATACCTCAGGATCTACAGGACAACCAAAAGGTGTGATGATTAGTCATGAAAATTTTGGTAACTATATTCAACATGCAGTGATTGATTATTATAACGAAGGAGAAGGTGCTATTCTCCATAGTTCCATAGGGTTTGATTTAACTCTTACAAGTCTTCTAGTTCCTTTAGCTCAAGGGAAAACGGTATTCATTAGTCCATCTAAGGAAATTAATAATTTAAGCAAACAAATTAATATTAGGAAAGTAAGTTTCACTAAATTAACACCTTCACATTTAAAAATGCTTGAGTACGACCTAGATATTAACGAAGTATCCCATTATTGTGATAAATGGATTTTAGGTGGAGAAGCTTTAACTTACGAGATGATTAAGCCATGGTTGCAAGCATCTTCAAACACTACGTTCATTAATGAGTATGGGCCTACTGAGGCGACTGTTGGATGCACTACGTATGAAGTGAAAAAGGACTACAATAATCGACAAGATAGCATAATACCAATTGGAAAACCTATTAATAATACCCAAGTTTATATACTAAATAATTATATGCGTCCTGTCCCTGTAGGGGTATTAGGGGAGATATACATTGCAGGTAAAGGTGTTGCCAAAGGGTATCTAAATAAGCCCCAACTCACTAAAGAGAAATTTCTAGATAACCCATTTTCTAATGATAACCAAAAAATATATAAAACGGGTGATATTGGTTATTATTTAGACGATGGAAATATGGTGTACGTTGGGAGAAATGATGACCAAATAAAAGTTAGGGGGCATAGAATTGAACCTATAGAGATAGAGAAAGTGTTTATTGAATTTGCAGGAATGAGCGAAGCAAAAGTTATTTCCTCAAAAGACAATTTAAATAGTGACCGTTTAATAGCATACGTTGTTGATAAGAGTACTGATAAAACTAAAAATCTAAAAAGTATTTTAAGAAAACATCTTCCGGAGTATATGGTACCAAGTAAAATTATTCGATTAGAATTTTTACCACTAACAGTAAATCTAAAAGTAGATATAAAAAAATTACCAGACCCTAATTGGAATTATGAAGAATCTGAAGTGGCTGCTGCGACAACAGTGTTGGAAGAAAATGTATTGAAAATATGGAGAACTGTGCTTGATATTGAATATATTGGTGTGCATGATGATTATTTTGATATAGGCGGTCACTCTTTATTAGCTATAAAAGTTATTGCTGCATTAAGAGAACAATTAAATATTAACTTAAAGGTGAGCGATATATTTAAATATCCAACCGTTTCTAAATTGTGTATGTATATTGAAAATTCTGAATTCAGACAATCTGAGTTTGAAAATACAAGTATTAAACCTATACGTAAAAAAAGAGTTAAGAGATAGGAGGAATATAAAATGGATAATATAGTGTCATCTAACCTACCTTATATACCTAATGAGGAAGATTATATTGCAAAAGCATCATTTTCCCAACAGAGAATGTGGTTTCTTTATCAAACATTCGAGAAAAAAGAGGCATATCATATCCCATTTGTAATTAAATTACCAAATGGTTTTAGAAAAGATTATTTAGAAAAAGCATTTAATGACATTATTTTACGCCATGATATCTTTAGGACTACATTTGAAATTGATAATGAAGAGTTAATTCAAGTAGTTCATCCTTACTCTTATTATACTATCGAGACAGTAGAATACTTAGATATTAACAATAAAAATATGGAATCCATAGTATTTGACTTCTCAAATATAGAATTTGATTTAGAAAATGGTCCATGCTTTAGAGCAAAAATAGTTAATCTTAGCGATGGACAAAATATGATGATTTTAGTTTTTCATCATATAATTTTTGATGGACATTCTTTGAAAATATTTTATAAGGAACTTCTAAAAAGATATGAAGCGTTATTAAATTGTCAGCTACCACCATTTTACGAGCTAAAAATACAATATGGGGATTACTCAGAATGGCAAAATGAATGGATTACTTCCGCTGGTGCTCAGCGGCAAATGGAATTTTGGAAAAGTAAAACCAATATTATAGGGACAGAAATAAAGCTTCCCACTACCTTAGAAAAAAAATCGAATGATGGAGTAGTAAAGAGAAAGATTTCAAATGAAGTTTTGGATGATATTGACTTATTCTGCAGAGGTTTCGGTATTACGCGATATATGTTTATGCTTACTTCATTCATTGTTCTTATTCAACGATATACTAGAAATGAAAATATGATTGTTGGGATGCCTATAGCTAACCGGGATAAATTAGAGACAGAGGAACTAATAGGCTTATTATTAAATACAACTGTTTTACACGTTCAAATTGATGAGGGAATGACTTTTGAAGAGATATTGGAGATTGTCAAAAATAATTTAATAGAAGTATATGATAATTCGAGCATTCCATTCGAGAAAATTATGGAATATTCAAAGAACAAAGAGTTATCGAAAGAAAATCCGTTTGATATTTTTATTAATTATGAGATGACTGATATAGAAAGCAATCAAGAGTTTGAATTAATTCAATTTGATGAGACTAATGCAAAATTTCCTATTTCTTTTTACATTGAAGATGGTTTAAATGACATGAAATTAAGAATTTCTTATCAATCTAATAAGTATTCAGCCAGCATGATCGGAATTTTGTTACAGCAACTTGAAAATTTAATAAAAGATTTTTTAAAAAATCCAACTATGAAAATATATGAATATCGCTTAGTAAGTGAAGAAGATAACAATGTATTACCTGATCCAACAGTGAAACTACAGGAACCTTGTCAAAAACTATTACCCCAATTATTATATGAAACTTTTAAACAAAACAGTGATTTTATAGCTATTAGTCAAGGAGATAAACAATGGACCTATAGGAAATTATACGAAAACGTTTCATTTATACAAACGGAAATTGCTGCCTCTAAATTAAAAAAAGGTACAGTTATCGCGGTATATGGAGAAAGATCAATGGAATATATATGCACTATGCTAGCAATTATGTGTTCAGGTATGGTATTTGTTCCTATTGATAAAAAACTGCCAATCAAAAAAAGAGAAGAAATTTTCTCTCAGATAGGTATTAAAAATATTTTTTATACAAATGACAGTTGTAAAATTAGCGGGGAAACTTTTCATCACGAATTTACTGCAAACGAAATTATCCAAAGAAATTCACATAACAAAAATCTAAATAAGGGAAAACTAGAATACTTAGAAATCAATCCAGAGGATGCAGCCTATATCTATTTCACCTCAGGCACCACAGGTAAACCAAAGGGAATAATCGGAAAGCACAAAAGTTTAGCACACTTTTTAAACTGGCAAGTTACAGAATTTAATGTAAAAAGAGGGGATAGAGCCGCACAGTTAACGAATGTTTCTTTTGATGTTTTTTTAAGAGACAGTTTATTACCTTTAGTATGTGGCGGAGAATTATGTATCCCTGATGATATTAATAATATGAGTGGGGAATACTTAATAAACTGGCTTATAGAAAATAAAATTACTATCATTCATTCGGTTCCCTCGCTTGCTAATTCTTGGATACCCAAAAATGAAACATATGATTTACAAGATTTAAGATTAATATTTTTTGCAGGTGAACCATTAACTAACCAGATAATTTATACACTTAGAAATAACCTTTCCTATTCAGGGGAAATCATAAATTTTTATGGTCCTTCAGAAACTACCTTAGCTAAAAGCTTTTATAAAGTTCCTATTGTGACAAAACACGCTGTTCAACCTATCGGATTTCCTATAAAAAACACTCAATTATTAATATTAAAAAATAGACAATTAATGTGTGGTATTGGGGAAATTGGAGAAATCGTAATTAGAACACCTTTTCTTACTAAAGGATACATTGATAAAGAAGCTTTTAAATTAAATCCTCTTACTAATCATGACGACGATTATATATATTATACAGGAGATATAGGGAGATATAGCCAAGACGGATCTATTGAAATTTTAGGAAGAATCGATGATCAAATAAAGATTAATGGAATTAGAGTTGAACTTGCAGAAATATCAAATATAATCATGGGCCATCCTGTAATAGATGAAGCAATCGTAATTAAAAAAGAGAAAAAATCCAGAAATTATTTAGTAGCGTATTTTGTGAAAAATTCAAATGTATCAATTTCAGAAATAAAAGATTATTGTAGAAAATACTTGTCAAGCTCTTTAATACCGTCAGTGTTTATTGAGTTAGATAAATTACCATTAAATAAAAATGGAAAAATTGATAAGAGTTTGTTACCAGAGCCTAAAGAAATCGATTCTAATACTCAAAACTATATACCTCCTATAACTTTTAATGAAAATAAATTGTGTAATATATTGGAATCTATTTTGTCAGTAACCGATATTGGTTTGAATGATGATTTCTTTGAACTTGGTGGCCATTCTTTATTAATTACTCAACTAATTAGTAGAATTTCAAATGAGTTTAATGTTAAGCCGACAATGAAGGATATTTTTAATAATTCTCGCATTAGTGAAATGATTTTAATCATTGAAAGTTTATTAAAGCAACCAGAAAATCAATTGAATTCTAATTTAGATATCAATGAATATTATGAAATGGATACGAATTTTGATATAGAAGAATTATCTATTGAAGAAATGGAACTTTTGTTAGAACAAATGCTACTAAGAGAGGATTGAACCTATTATGACAAAATTAAAAAGTTTATCAGAAATAGAGAAAAAACGACTCCTGAAAAATATTATGGCTGGACAAAGTGATAATATCCAACTAGCTTCTCTGGGCCAAACACGTTTATGGTTATTGAACGAGCTGGATAATAGCTCTCAATATAATATAAATACCGCACTTCAAATAGAAGGGACAATAGACAAGGATGTTTTACAGTCTTCTATAACAGAAATAGTAAAACGTCATGATTCATTAAGAACAACGTTACCTAATATTAATGGTAAACCACATCAAGTAATTACACCTAGTGTTAAAAAAATAAGTGGAATAGAAGAATATAATTACAGCAATCTAAGTATAGATTCTGATGATTATCTAAATGTTATTAAAAAAGAGGTAAATGTACCGTTTAATCTTCATGAAGGTCCTTTATTTAAAACAAAACTATTTAAATTCAATAACAATCATTTTGTTTTGGTTTTTATAATGCATCATGCAATATCGGATGGATGGTCGACAGGTATTTTATTAAGAGATTTTATAGAAATTTATAATAAGAAAATAATTAATATTGATGCTTCATTGGATCAGTTGGATTGTAAATATACTGATTTTTCAAGATGGCAGCGTAAGACTTTGCAAGAGAGTAGTTATAAAGGAAAAATTGAATTTTGGAGAGAAAGGTTAAGTGGAGATCTACCAATTTTACAATTACCAACAGATTATCCAAGACAGTTAAAACAGACTTATAATGGTAAACAAATTGAATTTGTAATAGAAAAGGATACTTTTCAAAAAATTAAAAAATGTTGTTATAACTATAATATTACTCTGTTTATGTTTTTACTTGGTGCATATAAAAGCATTCTTTATAAATATACAAATCAAGAAGATATCATAATAGGAATTCCAGTAGCTAATCGAGAAAAAACTGAGTTCGAGGAGATAATAGGCTATTTCGGTAACACAATTGCTCTAAGATCAAAAATTCATGGAAATATGTGCTTTGAAGATATTTTAAAATTAGTTAAAGATACAAGTCTAGAGGCATTAGAAAATCAAGAAATACCTTTTGAGAAAGTTGTAGAAATTGTAAAACCTGATAGAAATGATGCCTATCCACCAATTTTCCAATCAATGCTAGTATTACAGAATGACCCTATTAATATCGGCGAATTAAGAGACTTAAAATATGATATTTTAGACATTCATACAGATACTGCAAAATATGATATTACATTAAATATGAGTGAGAAAAAAGGCTACTTGATAGGAAAGGTAGAGTATAACTCTGACTTATTTAAAGAAAGTAAAATTAAAACTTTTATTGATAATTACGTTAGACTTATTCAGGAGATTTTAAAAGATTCAACACAATTACTAAAATCATTCTCAATTTTAAACCAAAATGATATTAATGCCATTCAAGATAAACAGCATAATTTGACCGAATTTCCAAGAAGGAAATCGGTTCAAGATGTATTTTCAGACATAGTAAGCATGTATGGTACTAGGACAGCCCTGCATTCTCAAGAAAGAACTTTAACTTATATAGAGTTGGAAGAACGAAGCAATAAATTAGCTAATTATTTAATAGCAAATGGAGCAAATCGCGGCCAAAAAATCGGAATGCTCTTAAAAAGATCTTGTAATTCTATAGAAGCTATATTGGCTATCTTAAAAGTGGGATGTTGTTATGTACCTATTGATCCTGAGTATCCAGAACAACGAATTAAATCTATGTTAGAAGATTCTGATGTAAATTTAGTCCTATCAGATTCAAATAGCATAACTTATAACTCAGATGAAATATTGATAATTGATATGGATTTTAATGCTAGAGAAATAGCCTCTCAAACTTCTCAGCGTCCTAACATAAGTGTAGATGGTGAAGATATAGCCTATGTCATGTATACATCTGGCTCAACGGGTATCCCTAAAGGAGTAGAAATAACGCATAAATCAATTCTCAGACTTGTGAAAAATACTAATTATCATGATTTTTCCCAAGAGGAAGTTTTTCTTTTATTTTCAACATTATCATTTGACGCATCTACATTTGAAATATTTGGAAGTTTATTGAATGGATGTAAGTTAGTCATTTTCCCACCAGAGTTACCAACTTTAGATGATTTGTCTTTATTTATTAAAAATCAAAAAATTTCAACGATTTTTCTAACTGCAGGTCTATTTCAACAACTTAACGATGCTCATATCAATAATATGAAAGGCTTAAAAAAGCTTTTAACAGGTGGAGATGCCATATCTTTAGCGGTTACAAAAAAATTTAAAGCCATAGCTCCGGATACAATTTTGATGAATGTTTATGGACCGACAGAGAATACAACATTCTCAACATTTTATGAAGTTAGTAAAAATGAAGATTGGAATTCCCCGCTTCCAATTGGGAAAGCAATTTCTAATACCACTTTATATGTGTTGGATAAGGATTTAAATTTGTTACCAGATAGGGTGCCAGGAGAACTTTATTTGGGTGGAGATGGGGTTTCGTATGGCTATTTAAAAAGAGAAGAACTAAACCAAGAAAAATTCATCCAAAATCCATATGGAAATGCTGAAGATCCAATACTATATAAGACGGGAGACAGAGTTCAAAGATTAGAAGATGGCAATATAGAGTTTTTAGGTAGAATAGATAATCAGGTAAAAATCCGTGGCTTTAGAGTAGAGCTAGGAGAAATAGAACATGTATTATCAAGACATAAAAATATTAAAGAAGTTGTCGTTACTATTAAACAGACTGTTAACTTAGGCAAGCAACTAATTGCTTACGTTGTTAGTGATATTTCAGCGCAAACAATTAGAGAATATTTAGTTGAATCCGTTCCTAATTACATGATTCCTTCTTATATTATTAATATTAATAAATTCCCTTTAAAAATTAATGGGAAAATTGATATAGAAGCATTACCTGAGCCGTCTATAGAATCCAAGATGGAAAATTTTAATCTTAATAATTATACCGATAAACAATTATGGTTTGCTGAAATTTGGAGTGAATATTTAGGGATAAAGAAAGAGGCTGTAGGTTTAGATAATGATTTCTTTGAACTTGGAGGAGACTCTATTCTTGCTATTCAAATTATTTCGAAAATAAATAAAGGTGGATATAAACTTTCTCCTAAACACCTCTTAGAAAATAGGACTATTAGAAAGTTAGCAAACATATCTCAACATTATATTGGGGAAAAAATAGTTCAGAGCGATTTAGCAGAGGGAGAAATAAATTTAACACCTATTCAAAAATGGTTTTTCAATCAAGATTTACCTAATAAAAATCATTTTAATATGTCCCAACTATATGAAGTAAATGTAGATGAAAAACATTTAGAAATTGCATTACAGAGAGTAATAAATAATCACGATGCTTTTAGAATTAGATTTAAAGAAACGGATGTAGGACATAAACAATATTATAAAGAAACCAAAGAAACTTTTACATTGCACACTCTAGATATTGGTAATTTAAATAAAGATCAACAGGAAACTATTTTTGCTAAAAAGACATTCGAATTACAAGAAGACATTAACATATACAATGGCCCTCTGATTAAATGTCTGTATTTTAAAAGAAACGCTAGAGAACAAGACTTACTTTTTGTAACTGCACATCATTTAATAATGGATGGGATATCTTGGAGAGTATTCGAAGAAGATTTAATCAGCGAATATAACAATTCAAAAGCAGGAATGACACCAACCCTATTAAAAACGTCTACTTTTAAAAAATGGGCAGAGGACTTAAAAGAATATGCTCAGTCAGTACAGTTAAGAAAAGAAGCAAATTATTGGCTTGAGGGATTAACCGGAAAATCCGGATATATACCCACTGACTATAATAAAAGTAATACAAGAGAATCAGCGAACATGATTTCAAAAACAATGAGTGCTGACTCCACAAAATTATTATTGAATGAAGTTCATAAAACGTATAACACACAAATTAATGATATTTTAATAACAGTTCTCTCTATTGTTTTGAGAAATTGGACTAAAAACAATAATGTATTAATAAATCTAGAAGGGCATGGTAGGGAAAATCAATCAGCAAATACTGACATATCAAGGACTATAGGTTGGTTTACAAGTATTTTCCCATTAGAAATATCAACAGAATACTTTAATAACGACGATTTGGGAGCTGCTGTTAAAAGCGTAAAAGAACAACTCAGAAGGATCCCACAAAAAGGTTGGAGTTATGGCTTAGCTCGGTATTTGTTGGAAGATGAAAAAATTCAAAATGCATTAAATAATCAACAGAAAGCAGAAGTTAGTTTTAATTATATGGGGAGATTTTCAAATGGAACGAATGAAAACCCTATTACTCCTTCTAAATATCATGTTAATTCGGATAGAACCAATTTAGGTTTCCGTGAACATTTAATTGAAATAAATTGTAGTGTTCAAGATAATCAGTTAATAATGAATTGGACTTACAGTGAAAACAAGCATAGTCACGAAACTATTGAAAAGATTGCTTCACATTATATAAATATACTTGAAAAACTAATTAGTCACTGTGAAAATAAGTTGGTTTCAGAAAGTACACCATCTGACTTCCCGTTAGCTACTTTAAATCAAGCAGATCTAGAATTTATAGAAAAAAATTATACAGGAAAGATTGAAGATATTTGGAATCCAAGTCCTATGCAAGAAGGTATGTTATATCATACTCTTTATGATGAGAAAAAATCTATGTATTATGTTCAATCTTGTAGTGAATTACATGGGAAACTGGATGTGTCATTATTTAGTGAAGCTTGGAACGTTGTTATAAATAAAAATGATATTTTAAGAAGTCATTTTATTTTTGAAAATATCAAAAAGCCTTTGTTGTTAGTAAATAAAAACATTCCTTTTCATATTGAACATTTTGATAGAACAAAGTATTCAATACAAGAAAACGATGAGTTTTACAATAATTTAATAACAATTGATAGAGAAGAGAGTATCGAATTTCTACGTGCACCGCTAATGAAAATTAAGTTAGTTAAATATAATGAATATCTAACTAAAATGATTTGGGGATATCACCACGCTATAATGGACGGATGGACTTATACTTTAATAATAAATGAATTGATGGATATTTATAAGAATCTTACAATGGAACAGGATTATGATAAGTCGAAAAACCCGTCTTATAGTAATTACTTGTTATGGAGACAAGAAAAAGAAAATCAGAGTAAAAGTAAAGATTTTTGGTCTAAAGAATTAGAAGGAATTAAGGAACCAACTTTATTGAATATAGAAAAAACAAATAAGGAAGGAGATGTTTCTACTAATAACTCAATATCATTGGTACTTTCCCAAGAGGAAACTCAAAAGCTATACAATTCAGCTAAGTTAAGAAAAGTATCTTTAAATACTTTATGTTTAGGTTCTTGGGCATTTGTCTTAAGTAAATACAGCAAGAACGATGATATTATTTTTGGAGTGACTGGATCTGGTAGATCAACAGAAATTATTAATAGTGAAAATATAGTTGGCCTATTTATTAACACTCTTCCTTTAAGAATAAAGGTTGAAAACGAAGCTGAAATAGGATTCTGGCTAAAATCTATTCAAAGCAAACAGTGGGAATTAAGAGAATATGAACATTCTTCCCTTACTGATATAAAAGAATGGAGTAACATGGAAAAGAGTTCACCTTTATTTAATCAAATATTTGTTTTTGAAAACTATCCTTCAATTAATGAAGATATAGAACAGAAAAATGACTTATTGATGAAAAATAAATATTCTCTTGAACATACCAATTATCCTATGAGCGTAACTGTTAAACCTGGTAAACAAATAGAATTCGAAGTCAGTTACGTGGAGAATGTATATACAGAATCTTCCGTTCGTAGAGTTTTAGAGCATTTGAAAAATGCTGCCTTAGAGTTATCTAATGATGCTAATTCATCTCTTGGTGACATAAAAATACTTAGTGAAGAGGAAAAATATAAGATCATTAATGAATTCAATCATGAAATAAAATTGCCGGAAAATGAATGTAATATTATTTCAGTATTTGAAGAAGCAGCTAAACAAAATGCGAATAGCATTGCTGTAAGGGCAGGAGACCAAAGTATTAATTACCAAGATTTAGACGAGAAGGCAAACATACTAGCCTATTCTTTAATAAGTAAAGGTGTTAAAAAAAATGACCTTATTGGTCTATCGATGAACAAATCTATCGATTTAATCATAGGTCTCCTAGGAATATTAAAGGCTGGGGCCGCTTATGTCCCTATAGATCCAAATTATCCGAAACAAAGAATTTCCCATATGATCAATGATTCACATATTGAATTAGTAATAGCTAATGATGAAGTTATTGATAAATTGAAAATCTATCAGTGTAAAATACTTACTGTAGATGAATTAACGAAAGAAAATACATCTAATAAAGTTATGCCTTTCCCATATATAGAAGCTAGTGATGTATGTTATGTAAACTATACTTCTGGCTCTACTGGTAAACCAAAAGGTGTTAAAGTTACGCATGGGAATTTGGTAAATATGTTTAATTCTTGGGAAGTTGCTTATAAATTATCTGAAACAAACGCACATTTACAAATGGCTAATTTATCATTTGATGTATTTACCGGAGATTGGGTGAGAGCTCTTTGTTCAGGTAAAAAATTAGTTTTATGTGAAATGGTTCAATTATTAGATTCTTATAGACTTTATAATTTAATGATTGAAGAAAAGGTGGATATTGCTGAATTTGTTCCAGTTGTTCTACGTACATTAATTAATTATTTAGATAATGAAAATAAATCATTAGATTTTATGAAATTAGTAATTTGCGGATCAGATAGTTGGTATACAAGTGAATATAATCATTTTCTAAAGTTTATGGGTACAAATACAAGATTAATAAATTCTTTCGGTTTGACTGAAGCAACAATTGATAGTTCATATTATGAAAGAAATGAGCTATTTAGTGATGAAGAGAAACTTGTTCCAATAGGAAGACCTTTTATGAACCAACAATTATTAATTCTAGATGAAAAACAAGAGTTGTTACCAATCAATGTTCCAGGTGAATTGTATATAGGAGGAGCAGGGGTATCAAAAGGGTATGTTAATAACGAAGAAATGAATAAAAGAAATTTCTTTATAAATCCATTTGACAAAAATAACGTTTCGTATATGTATAAAACTGGGGACATGGCAAGATTTTTAGAAGATGGGAATGTAGAATTATTAGGAAGAACAGATAGCCAAATTAAAGTTAGAGGTTTTAGAATTGAGATAGGTGAAATAGAATTAGCACTTAAAAGACATCCTCTAATTAATAAGGCAGTAGTACTAGTTCATAAGGAATCAAAAGACAACAAAGTAATTGTAGGTTATGTAAAAGCCGAGAAACAACTGAGTAAAAATGATCATAAAGATATAAAACAATTTTTAGGTGAGTATTTACCTTGGTATATGATTCCGGCGTTTATTGAGGAATTAGAGATGATACCTGTAACTCCTAATGGAAAAATAGATAAATTATCTTTACCGTCTTTAAAGGATATTAAGTCACATATAAATCCATCCTCTACACCTCCTTCAACAGAGAATGAAAAGATACTACAAAAAATTTGGGAAGAGGTCTTAGATATAGATAACCCGGGGATCGAAGAGAATTTTTATGATGTAGGTGGAAATTCTTTATTGGCTATTCAGCTTACCCTTAAAATTAACAAACGTTTTAATACTAATCTTACTATTAAAGATGTATTAAGTAATCCTTCAATCATTAATTTTGCCAAACTTTTAAACTAATTTTCAAAGAAGAATCCTGACTAGTATCAGGATTCTTCTTAAATTACCTTTAAGGGGAGGAAGGAATATTGGAAATAAAGTCAGGTGAGTGTCATATTTGGCGTTTCGATTCAAATGAAGTAACACCAGATTTAGTTAATATACTAAGTAAAGAAGAAAAAACGAGATATTTGAATTATAAATATATTAAGGATAAAAATAGATTTTTAAAATCGGCCTCTATGTTAAGAATATTATTATCTCTCTATACAGGAATTTCATTAGAAAAATTAATTATTTCAAGGAAATGTAATGAATGTGATAGGAATCATGGTAAGCCAATATTAATTAACTCTAGAGAAATTAACTTTTCATTATCATACTCAAAGAATATAGTAGTGATTGGTATTTATAAAAACTTCGAAATAGGGGTGGATATTGAATGGATTAATAATGATTTTCCCTGCGAAGAAGTAATTCAAAGTATCTTATCTTATGAGGAACTTAAAAAACATAATGTTCTGGGTACGAATGAAAAATTAAAAAACTTCTATTTTTATTGGACTATTAAGGAATCCCTTACAAAAGCAACAGGTCAAGGTTTAAATGTAGGCTTTAATAACATTTCAATTGAACGAGATAATAATTATGAATCAATTCAAGTCGTAAATTATCCTGGATTTAACAATGATTTTCACGACATTTCCATAAAATCGATGATATTTGAAGAGAATTATATGTTATCACTAGCAGTGTTTGATTCATTGAAGATAATAAAATTTTATAATGAGAGTGATATAAACAAATATACTGAATTAATGTAAGTTATTTTTTATATAATTGGTATTATGGATTACATGTAACTATGTACTTCTACTCCCATTTGGTCTGTCTTATAAACAGTGCATTAAATTAGATGATCGTTCGGTTCCTAAAGTCTTCATACATAAAGTGACTGTAAATGTAGCATTAACATTTTTTAAGTTTATGAATATTGAACGGAGTCGGACTTCAATCCGATATTTGCTCTGATGAAACACATATGTCGTTTTAAAGGGAACACCTGGTATTCAGGAAGTTCCCTCTTTATTTAAGCGCAAGTCACAATAACATTACCGAAACGCAAAATGATTACCTATCCTCGATAAACACTTTCACATGTATCAGGTGCTGGTTCATAGAAGCAATGATTTTTAAATTGACCAGTAAAAGGTTGACCGTACCATGTTGGCGGACATGGTGCGTATGGATTGAAATACCAAAGTGCGTATTTTGCTGGATGATCTCGCCAATAATCCAGCGTCAGTTTTGCTAATCTTCTTTCATTAGGTCGCGCCCTTTGGTAAAACATATTGCCTTTTTGAACAGCTTCAAAAGAATAATTTCCTCCCTGTACCTGATAAATAACATCATTAATCGTTCTTAAATCTTTAAAGTCTGGACATTCTGCTATCACACGATTCACAATGACATTGCCAACATATAGCATCCCTTGGTTTCCTTCACCTTCCGCTTCTGCCCTCATCATCCTTGCCACTAGGTCAACGTCGGAATTTATATACTTTACTCTTGGCATTTTTTCACCTCCACCATATAGTATGAAAAAAAGCCTTCATTATTGTCATGTGCAATTCTAATAATAGTTTTATAATTGAAAAAACACGCCATCGATGCTGTCGGCAAAACAGTAAGATGGCGTGTTTATTATTAGAAATTCTTTTTGAAGTACGGTGTTTTTTTCATCACGATACATACTGGAATTGCGATCATTAAGCCGACAACGTTTTGGATGACGTCTCCTGGAATGGATGCCATCGGGGCAACCCAGCTTTTGAACATAATCGCTTGCCCAATATAGTAAACGCCCATCATCACGGGCATAGCAACAGCGGCTGCTAAAATGTTTAATCGGATGTCGTCGCCTCTATGACCTTTAGACCAAGCGATTTTCCCAACGATGGCGCCTTGTAATGCGCGGGAGATAATTGTGGTTGGCGCCCAAATTAACCAACCACCTACGATATCGAATAAGCCCATTCCGATTGCTCCAGCAAGTGCCCCTTTTTTAGGACCAAATAAAATCGACGTGATCAAAAGCATGGATGTTCCTAAGTGAATAAGTCCACCTTGCCCGAATGGTAGCTTTATATTAATAAACATTGTCGCGACGAAAACTAGTGCTGCAAGAATGGAAGTAATGACTAAATCAAATGTTTTCGTGCGTGGTTTTGTATAGGATTGACTTTGTATATTTTGCATTTGCGTGTCCTCGCTAGGATGAATTTTTTAATAATTTTTACTTTAGCAAAGGACTGACTATCGTAAAAGTGCCAATTTGATAAAAATATTTAAGGTCAGTTTGTTTTTCTATAACGGAGTGCATTTTCGCATCTAGCTAATTATGATACGATGAGAGAACAAGCAGGATTAGTTAGGTGGAGAGTATGATGAAAAAAGTTGCTGTAATTCAGGATATGTCATCCTTTGGGAAGTGCTCGTTAACGGCTGCGATGCCTGTGCTATCAGTGATGGGTGTACAGGCGGTGCCATTACCAACGGCAATATTAACCGCGCAAACGGGATATTCGAGTTTTTATTGTGAGGATTTAACGTCAAAGATGGACTACTTTGTGGATGAGTGGAGTAAGCTTGGAGCAACCTTTGACGGTATTCACACAGGTTTTGTGACAGGGAAGGAGCAAATCGATAATATCTTTCGGTTTTTAAACGTCTTCCACTCGAGTGAAACAACGCTACTTGTCGATCCGGTAATGGGCGATTTGGGCGAGGTGTATAAAATGTATACTGGCGAGTTGCTTGATCGTATGAAGGCGCTCGTGAAATGTGCAGATATTATTACGCCAAATATTACAGAATGTTGCTTGCTTACGGGTTTGTCATACGAGAAGCTACAGAGCTATCAGGACGATTCTGATTATATTCAGGCGATAGAGGAAGCGGGCCATCAGCTGCAGCAGGAAACTAAAGCGAACGTTATTATTACCGGTTTGAATCCGCCGCCAGCAGATGCGACTAAGCGCTATGTAGGCAATATGTATGTCGATGCACATCGTTCATTTTCTAGCATCCGAGAATACAACGGTGAAAGCTATTCAGGCACTGGTGATTTGTTTGCATCCGTCATTATGGGTGGTATGATGCGTGGACAGGATTTAGTTGAGTCAATGAAACTTGCCGAGACATTTTTGGCTGCTTCAATTGAAGCGACATCAAAGGCGCAAATTCCACGTGAAGCAGGCGTGAACTTTGAAACGTTTTTACGAATGCTGCTTTAGAAATGTCAGGTTTCTATAACTGCGTTGTGACATAGTATTCATCCATTTATTGATGAGGGATGGAATTTTTATGAAAAGGTAATAATGAAAATCATGAATTAGGGAGGTGTATAATGGATTCAATTAGATATTATGTAGTGCAAGTAGATAATCGCTATTACCAGGAGGAAATTGACCTTCTTACATTTACGGATGACGAAGAACAAGCCTTTGCGTTTACGGATATTGTGGCGGCAAACGAATTGGCTAATGAGGTCAATGGAATCGTCCTGACAAGAGAAGTCAGTTATAAGGAGCTAGAAGACTTTTCAGCACAATATCTGGTTGAGTACGAAGCATTGCCAAAAGAAGAGCGTGACACGATAGAATCATTTTGTAGGGAGCTCAGTATAGGGATGTTTGAATAAATGCCGAATCGAATTTTTTCGGCTCTTTTTTATGCAGTTTTTGACTGAGCTTAAACATTCTATCCTTATGCGTGTAGAACTAAATATGAGGTGAGGAAATTGAAACTACTAGATGAACTTGTGGATGCATTTTTAAATGGAAATGATAATGACATGTCGTATGTGTTAAATCGTCGAACAGGTGAAGTTCTTTTGGATGCGCCAGAATTTATAACTGGTGAGCCTGGGATTGATTGGGATGATGAGGAAGTGGCTGCGGATTTGGTGATGATTCCAAACGTTACATCGTCTGAGATGTATGATGTCATGGGCAGTTTTGCTAAAAAGCAATCAGATCCGATTAAGCTTCATTTAATCAATGTACTTAACAGAAATAAGCCATTTCGATTTTTTAAAGAAATGATTAATGAACTAGGCATAGAAAATCATTGGTACCAATATGAACAGGATTATGCTATGTGTAGAATGACAGAGTGGCTAGAAGAGTTTCCGAAATTGAAGACAGCAATAAAGTAATTTGAATATTAAATGCATAAAATGAGGTAGGGCAACAGTATAAAACATGTAGAAATATTACATCCCGAGTAAGTATGAAACGAACAAATTGTACTATAAGAGAATTAGCCTTAAAGGCAAACTGCAAGGCTAAGAAAGATTTATTATTAAATTCATTTTGTGAAAAAAGAAACAATGCATTACTTTATTAGTAATCCAAAGCGCTACAGCACAATAACCGCTGCGATACCATGGTGTTCAAATGGTGACACTTCAGATTACGGATATGGATTACCAGTCCGGATTTTGAAGTTGACATCAAATAATATATGATTCTATGTTCTGATTTATATTACAATATCCTCTCTCCTTTAATATGATAAAATACATACAAATTGGCGACAAATCACACGTATTTTATCTAGGGATATAGGAACTATTTGACAAATAAACTAAAGAATACCTACTATGATTAATCCAAACTTACTTAAGCAAAATAAGAGCTGGTATTAACCCCATTATTCATTCATTACTTCACAACAAAAGCCCACTGCTTCAGTGGGTTAACCCTATATCACAAAAGAACTTCTACAATATAAAAGTGAATTTTTTAAAGGGATTTTTTATTTTTGACGATTTGTCAAATTAAGTGCAACAATTGCTCATTAAAAGCCTCGTTTGCAGTTTTCCAACCAAGACATTTTCTTGGTCGGCTGTTGATATAG
>NZ_JBIWGL010000039.1:0-39707 GCF_044763535.1 Lysinibacillus sp. NPDC095746 | reverse complement strand
TGCATACTAACACCTCGGTATTAGTATGAAATGAAAGAGCATTTTTGTACATCATTATTCAAGCAGGAATGTACATATTTAAATTAGCATTTATACTCAAGGGTCTCATCTGTGACGCTAATCCCCTAGAAAAGCTTTTTTGGTACTAACTAATTAACCATCGCTAGAAAATTCTTGAACATAAAAACTAATTACAATTAATAAAGCATAAAGCGTATTCGATTAATCCCGAATACGCTTCTATTTTCAAATGGCGAATAAATTAAAATCGCCGTATTCTTTAATTATCCTTCGCCATTCTAGCTTTCCTTTTATGTAAATAATTGGAATAAAATAAAACGATTAATACTAGTCCTACAATAAATGATACATTCCCTATTTTCAGAAAAACTAACTGTGTATAATTGTCTAACGGCGTCAATTGGAAAATAAAATATAGCGTCAAAGGTATTCCAACTAAAGAAACTAATACTATATTTTTATTTTTCCAATAACCAAACAAAGTTTTTATGAAATAGGTGAAAAAAATCCAAAGACTAAAAACGATTAAAGCATGCGATATTCTATCAGCTAATTGTCCCTTCAGTACCGTTAAAAAAAGAATTGGAAACACGACTACTGTAACAAAAGGAGCAAACACAATTAACTTGTCCATTCTTTTAATTGGTAATTGTAACTTTGAATCAGGTACCAATGAAAATGATATCCTGTGTAAATATAAAAATAAACAAGCAATCATGATCAATCCTAAATATAACAAAATAAAACCATCCTTCAGTCCTTTATACTAATAAAGGAAACTTATTTTTGTTAAAAACATAGAATATTATACTAAAATATAGAACGTTATACCATATATATTGCAATTCTCTGTTATTTTTGTTATTAGAATCTTAGTTTTGCAATTTCCAGCGAAGTGCGCCAATTCTAAGTTCATTATGTAATCATATACACTGTAACGAGTACTGCTACTTGCCTTGAATGCTCACACAACGCAAAAAAAGCCTTCACGATTTGTAAAAGGCAAAGCTGCTTAGTTATTTTTATAAAATTAATAATTAAGGACTTGCATGATTTCATTCACAAAAGAAGGGAAAAGATCCCTTCCTTTTTATTAGTGAACAACCTTTTTACTGATTAGCTTGGTACTACCAAAAGCAATTACTAACGCTATTAAACAAATAATAAGTGGCAGAATAAAGCTTGCATTTCCTAACAACACTTGCGAAGGTAAAGTCGAAGCTTCTTCCCAACGTATGCTAGGCGTATAAAATATTGTTAATAGCATGCCTGAAAGTACTTGCAATACTACAGAAGCCAACGTAAAAATTCCTGCAAATAATAAGTATTTTTTCAAGTTAATCCCTCCCCTCTAATATACGTCTACGACTTAAGTTTAAATAAGTTTCACAATTTTCAATTTATCACCAAGGACGATTTGTTTTAAAAATTATTCTGTAACACCTCTGTATCCCTATATGTGTTATTATCAATGGTTCTATTTGATTCCTTATTCATGATATGCATAGCTATTCTAGCTTTAGCGTCTATAACGTCTCAGCTGTTTTTATTTTATAATTTACATTCATTACATACTGAGGGGATATTGTGGAAAACAATAAATTTGTAAGTCTTGTGGTAGTGATTCATTTTCCCAGGGGGAACTTAATGGTTATGCTACTTTAAAACCAGTTGATACATTTTTTTCTAATGGATCTCCACTTATTTTTACGCTGTGTCAGAATTGCGGAGAAGTCGCTTCAATTAAGGTGAAAAAAACGCGTAAGTTTACTAGTTCCATATAGTTTTATTCAGGTTCACTAATAAAATGACAAAAATAGACCAAGACGGATATCTTGGTCTTATTTTTTATTCAAATACAATTTTGGTTCAAGCAACAACGAAAAACATATTATGGCAATAGAAAAACATGAACGGAATTCAATCCTCGTAAACGTACATGCCTTTCTCCTCTTTCATATGTATCTGCAAAGTATATTTTAAATTTCTAAGTTACTCACTAATTTCTCTAAAGTATTTCATTTGGCCAATGTTTCCCAGGCTTATACTCCCCACCATATATTCCTACAAAATACAGTTTCAACTTCACCCTACTCATAAATATTGAATTTTAGATTAGATTTTTTTAGTGCTTTTTTGTCATTCTCTACTATACTTAAAATATCTCTTATTACTTCAATAACAACTTCTGGCTTATCAATATGTATTGCATGCCCGGCATCGTCAACGACAATATGTTGCCTTTTTGTTGACAAGTTTGCAAGCTCTTTCTGAAATTTCATCCAAACAGCCATCGATTCCTTTGTATGAAAAGGCTGCAGACCCCCTGTTACGACAGTCAATGGGATATTTCCAAATGATTTAGAAGTACGCACTTGTTCTAAACTTTCTTCAACCTCAATAAGAGATCCTTCTATAGTAAATTGATTAAAATACGCTTCCTGAACTTCTTTTGTAAATAAAGGAGGCAATATTTTATTTTGATCCTCATGAGATGAATCTAAGAGAACTACTCCTACAACTTCCTCTGGATATTTACTTGCAAATAATCTTACATTTAATCCTCCTATTGAGTGACCCACTAAGACATACGGAGGCTTTACACCTGCCTTGTTAAGTAATACATGTAAGTTATCGACACTTTGTCTACTATGTTGAGGTCTGTCATCTATTTCACTATTTCCTATACCTGCTCTGTCATAAATAAACATTCTTGAGAACTTTGATACTTCATTTTTAATCGAATTCCAGTTTTCTAAAGGAACTCCATACCCTGATTCGAAAACAAGTGTTGGACCCTCGTAATGCTCACCTAACAATTCATAATATAATTTGATACCACCTATATCAAGTTTTTGACCAGCTTTATTTTCAATAAATTCACCCATGTTTAATCCCTCGTTTTCCATTTTTTTAAGCTCTCTTCTATAAAAAAATCTTTCCTAATTCCATAAACTCGAATTCAAGAAAGTTCAATTAAATTGAACTTTATCGTAACATGTAATAATTGCCTTTTCAAGCTGAAGTTTAATATAATTGAACTTATAAACTGAATATCAAGGATGTTGGAAAATGAATGAGTTAGGACAACGAATAAAAAAATTAAGAATAGAAAAAGGAATGACACTTGTAGAACTAACAGGGAAGAAAATGTCCAAAGGAATGTTAAGTATGATTGAAAATGGGCGCGCAAACCCTTCAATGGACAGTTTAAAATTTATAGCGCACCAGTTGGGCTGTGATCCTCAATATTTGTTATGGAACCCTACTCCTGATGAGCTAAAAAACTTATTTAATATATTAGAGGAAGAATATGAAAAAAATAATGATGAACAGATAATTAATTTGACCCAAAACATTATTGACCAACAGTTTCCCATTTCAGTGGAATATGCTAGGATATTAGAAATCTCCGGAAGAATAGTTATGAAGTCCGATGAAAAAAATGGAGAAATGTTGATAGATCGGGCTATATCAATCTATGATCGATTATCTCTTTATAGCCACTGTTTAGCTGTCAAATTATATGTAGTAGAATACCATGCAAAAAAGGGCGAGTATCTTAATGCCCTGGATATGTTAAAAAGTGTAAGAAAAGAGTATGATGAAAAAGCAAAAGTTATTGATATGCTAGTTGAATTAGAGGCAAATTACGTTGAAATGATCTTACTTTTTGGGATAGGCGAATATAAATCAGGGAAGGAAAAGCTTAATCAATTAATTGCTATGTCTAAGAAGAAAATGGTCTATTATAAGATGGATAATATTTTCCGGATTGCAGCATTCCAAGCCCTTCTTCATAATGATGAAAATGATTATGCTTATTTTATAAAAAAGTCCGAACAATTTGCTATATTCAGTGAAAATGATAAGTCCTTAGCTTATACACTGTTGCTTCAAGCTCATTATTATAATCAAATACCAAAAGATTATGAGCAAGCTCTTTTTTACTTAGATAAATTTGCTACAGTACTAAAGGGGAATATCGGAAGTGATTTTTATTATCTTGAAAAAGGGAAAGCTTTATTAGGAAAAGGACAACTCAATGAAGCCTTAGAAGCGTTTGAAAAGTTCAAGATGCCGGGCTCAACTACATACCCGCTTGAATTATGTATTCTTTACACGGCTTATTCATATAGGGCAATTTGTCTTATGCAACTTGGAAAAATAGAGGAAGCGCTTATTTATGCAAAAAAAGCAGCTAGTAAAATAGATTCATTACCCAAAACGCATTATCAAGATTTTATTAAAAACACTATAGAGTTAGTAAATTCATCTTTGTAAAATTAAAAACTGTAAAGCACTTTTTCTTATTAAATACTACAGATTAAATTTTCTTGTCTTAAAGAAGAGATCAGGTTATGTTACGCAACAACATGCAAAAACCTGGTCTCTAGTGTTATACAGCAACAACCTTGCACATTTGTGAGAAGTCTAGTTATTTTCTCTTCTGTTCGCTGTATCCATATCATCATTGCACACTTCACTGATTATTGTGGCAGTCTATGACACATGTAATAACAAATATTCCACAAATAGTACTTTAAATTTTTAGCAACGTTTATTAAAGATTGGTTTTTCTAGTTTCTCTATAAGATAATGTTCTAATGCAGAAATGAAATACCATTGCTCTCTATTATTGAAAATAAATATAGCAACTTCTGAGCTATTATCCGTAATTACCTTATCCCATTCTGGATCTCCAAAAGCGTTCATTTGGTTTAAAATTCTGGACCTTAATCCAACTGCCGGAAGTGCTCTACCAACGTACTTTACAATATCATCTTGAATGAAATAGTATATCCCACATTCTGTTTTTAGCTCATCAGTAAAGTTGTTATGGTTTTTAATATTTTCTAACGTCTCTTTTCTGTATGTGAGCTCTAAACCATTACTAATTTTTGAAGAAAACAAATTTACAAAATTTTGTACGTCTATATTAGAGTAGTTTCTTTTAACAATCATTCATTTAATCTCCCTTCTCCTCGTAGTACCATTATCTTTTTTAAAGCTGAATCTTCATCACATTATACTTAGCATTTCAAAATATAAGGATCATCACAAAACGTGTTGGCGCTTTGTTGCTGCCGCTACGCTTTCGCACAGAAACCTCCGCTGCGCTGTAGGGTCTCATCTGTGACACCTGTGATCTTGATCTGACCCCAAGGAGTCGCTCAGTCTACACTCCAATCAACTATTTACAATCCACAACTTTGGATGATGAACCAAATATAATCAACAATAACAAATAATGTAATATAAATACTACCTATTGAAATAGTTGTTAGATAAATAGCGTCTTTAATAGTATCAATATCAAAATTAACTAAACTAAATAATATTGCAAAAATGAATGAACAAATTAAATACTTAAAATACATGAATACAAAATTTTTATTTTTACTGTTTTTTTCAATTACTACTGATACTCTAAAGCTACAAGCATGGCAGGCGCAGTACCATTGATACCGTATGCAATACTGTATGTAGTTCCAATAAATAATGGAATGAATAAATACTCCTAGAATTATTGTAATGACAAATTTTTCAACATTAAAGCTGTCCTAGCATCGACATTCAACACTTTGTATTTTCTTTGACATGAGCCTATCCCCTTTAGATCACCATATTCTTCTAAATAAATTCGGATAGTCTATAACCAAACCCTGTTCGTCTACACATATAATTGTTTCATAATCATAAGAACGGTATTTAAAATATCTCAATTTTCCATTGTTATTTAAATATTTATAGGATTGAGGAACTTTTTTTACCTCAAGGGATGGAATCGATATGTATACCATTTCAAAATGTTCCTCCTGATTAAGGACCCAATTCATTCTATTGATAGGAAGTGAATTTGAAAATGGCGTTGCAGATATATCAATATCAATTGCACCTTTTAGCTTATCAATTACCTGTCCATCATTTTCGAACCAGTTTCCCTTTCCATCAGACGTTAATTTTAAACTGTTGTGTTCATCAACCATTATTGTTAATTTTTTAGTAAACCAATTGGCGTCTAGATCAACTTTGTATTCTACAATATGAGCATTAGATTCATCCCCTTCTACATATATAATTGTCCCTCTCGCTGAGAAGTTTTCTTCTTCTTTAATAATGCTTAAATGCTCACAGCCAAACCGTTCCTCATTCTCCCATACTACCTTTTGATTCAAAACATTCTCCCCTATCTATCATAACCTCTTCATCGAAGGCTAATTCTTCTCTGGATAAAACACCTATTTTTCTTAATAGTGACATACTATCGTTTAACCTTTAAACCTAGCAGTTCTGCAAAGCCAATTGCTTGTTCAGTGGACACTACACAGCCACTTAAATTTTTCAATGTGACATTTAATCGTTCAAATGTGCATGTACTGATATCTACATTGTTTAAAGGCGTGTCGCTAAAATCAACGTCATCTATATTACAATGTTCAAATTTCACTTTCTTCAATTGGCAGTCGTAATAGCTTGTCCCACGTAATGATGACTGCTCGAAACAACTTTGTTTTAGTCTCGCTACCCCAAAGTTACATAAATTCATGTTACAACCTTTAAAAGAAACGTTCCCTAAATTGGCCTCCGAGAAATCAACACCTAACAGCTTACAGTTTTTAAATGTAACTCGATGAATAATTCCTTCGTTGAATTTTGAGTTAGATAAGTCACAGTTTTCAAAGATGACATCAGTCATATCAATTTTATTGAAATTCGAGTTAAGCAAAGATACTTTTTGAAACATAACTTTAGATAAAAATAAACGTTCAATATTATCATTCTCTCTACTTATATTCGTAATCAATTGATTCGATAAATAAGGTTCTTCATCATAAAAAATGTCTTCAAAAGTTCCTTCTGGCAAATCATTTGGCAGAAGTGGAACTTCAATTTTAAATTTTGTCGTCATGCTATTTCTCCTCTCTCAAATAGTTTACATGAAAACCTTATTATAATGCTTCTTATGTAAAAAAACATTCAAATTACCACAACCAAAAGATTGTGGTAGGAAATTTTTATGTGTATTCCTTATTATTTATTACGTTTTGAGGAAGTGTTTTCATTGTGTTGTTTTTCATTTGTATTGTTCATTTGTTCATTCGTTAGATCATTTTCTTCACGCACATCTAAATCGTCAGGGCTTAAATCTGCTCCAAATTCTACTTGGTCCTCTTCACTTTTATTGCGCTTTTCTTTTGTCAAAGTTATCACCTCCGATATATAAATTACCCATTTTGGTGTAAATTATACTTGTAAGAATATCTGCTAAATGCTATTTCCTCGCTAATAAACTATTCAAGTATCATTTGATTGGAATGAATTTAAGTATGGGCGCCACGCCTCCAAATGCAGGCTATTACGACCATGTAAATTGTATAGACATAGCATACTCTTTAGGATTTTGGAAACACTTCCCTAAAATGCAATTCGGTCGGAGTGAAAGCTCTTTTGGACATCCTGGAGCTGGTGGTTCGTTCTGTTTTGCTGATCCAGACGAGGGATTAGGATATGCCTACGCTATGAATAAACATGGGTTTGGCATGGCTAATGAACCAAGAGAACTTGCTCTAAGGAATGCGTTGTATAATTGTCTTTCAAGATAATTAGATGTTATTTCACTAGCTATGTAAGTTATATTAAAATATGACTATAAAATAAAAGGAGAATAACTTTATGGCTGAAAAATATGTGCACCACATTTGCATACAAACGAATACATATGATGAATCTTTAACTTTTTACAGCGAAGTATTAGGATTTGAAGTAGCGCAGGAGTCACCAAATTTCCACAATAGACATTTTAACACTTGGTTAAAACTTGGAACATTTTATATTGAACTTCAAACAGGAAAGTATAATGAAAAACTTGATACATGCAATTCAAATGCTCTAGGCATTGTACATTTCTGTTTATGGGTTGACAATCTTAGTCAAGAAGTAGAACGGTTGAAGGACATGAATGTTCATTTTATTCCTAAAAATGATGAAATTATTTATAAGGTTGAAAATGGCCAGCTTTGTAAGTTAAAAGCACCTGAAGGAACTATTATAGAGCTTCGTGATAATACAGGAATATAAAGTGTTTAGGGGGACTTTCTTCATCTCGCTTCACTATTAGAAATAAGCCAGGACTCATTATATAAAGAGTCCTGGTCATTTGTTTAAAATGGCTTAATTTAGCTATTCTAAGTTTTTCACTGCTTATAATCCTCTCATTTTTTGTCCAAGCTATAAACAAAACCCCTTTACTCCACAAGATTGCACAGAATTTCTAAAAGTAGGGATCAAAAATGAAAAAAATTTTTATGTTAATAGTAAGTTTAACAGCTATACTATTACTCACCGGATGTTGGGATGTTAAAGAACCACAAAGAATGTACTATATTGATGGAATTGGTATCGATTATAAAGATGGTCAATATGAAATATATATGCAAATCATAAATTTTGCGAATGTAGCTAAATCTGAAGGACCTACTCCTCAAGCAGCACCATCAGAAATTGGATTTGCGAAAGGTAAAACGATGGAAGAAGCCTTTTTTAAATTATATCGCTCCATCGATCAAAAAGTTTTCTGGGGACATATGACTTTTATTCTTTTCTCTGAGGATGCCTTAAAAGACGCGAACTCAATTCCTGTTATTGACAGTTTTTTAAGGCATCGGGAAACGAGATACCAAATATTGACATACGTTACAAAGGACTCTATTAAAGATATTCTTTTAATCACGCCGATATTAAATAAATCCCTAACCGCTTCAAAACTAAGCAATCCAATGCATACAAAAGAGCTACAAACATATGTAGAGCCTGTTGATTTACGAAAATTAATTATCAGCTTAAATGAACCGAGTCATGAAGTGAATTTGCCACTTGTAACAATTAATAAAAACTGGGAAACGACTAATAAACCAACAGAGGAAACTGCTTTATCTGGTTTCGGAGTCGTTTCAAAGGATGGATTTAAAGGCTATATAAATGATGGGAATGCAAGAGGTATTCAATGGATGTTCCATAAAAAAACTCGAGGAGACGTAACCATTAAATTAAACAATAAAGAAAAAGAATTCTTAACAGTTGATTTAGAAAAATTAAGCACAAAAATTAAACCAATTGTAAAAAACAATGAAGTAACATTTGAAGCGGAAATAAAATTAAATGCGATCATTAATGGCTTCCAAGGAAAAGTAAACACCGACCAAATAAGAGAAGGTATTATTAAGGAAGTAAAAAAAGATATTAAAAAATCTTATGAAGCAGGTATAGAAATAGATGTTGATGTTTTCCGCTTATCGGAGCACCTATATCGAAAAAACGTAAAAGCATGGAAAAAAGTCCAGAAAGATGGCAAAATTCCATTGACAGCAGATTCACTTAGTAAAGTAAATGTTATCGTAAATAAAGTTAATCCAGGTCGAAAAACATTTGCTGAAACAATTAATGAATAGCTATATAATAATTGCGCCCGGAATTAGCGGGAAGCTTAAGACCAACAAATATTTTGTGCGAAAGCGTAGCGTTAGCAGCAAATATATATTGCCAAAGCCCACTAAAATACACCATAAAATCGAATTCATCTCCCACCTGTAAGTTGGGAGATGAATGTAGCTGATGCTTGCTTTCAATACATATTATTTGCTGAAAAAAGCTAAATCTCATTTGTGTCATCTATTCAACGATATATACAATTCACTGAAATAAATTCTCATTCGAACTGTCATTTTTCATTCTATGTGGTATAATGCTGTTGATGGCTAAGCCATTATAAGGGCAAGACCAATTCTGAGCTGTAGTAGTGTCAAACGCTACAGCTTTTAATATTATTCTAATCGGACGACGCACCACTATCACTGCAACTAGATGTATCACTATAACTAGACACACTGTCCGAGCAATTGTCTGTATTTGAATCTTCAATGGATACGAATGAATTTGTTGAACTATAATCTATATGACTACTCGAATGGTTGGCATGACTTTCTATTGAACGATCATCATTAGAGAATTCCTTTTTTATTAAGCTAATCACACCTACTAAAATAATGAATCCGAAAATTACAATAAAGAAACCCATTCTTCTCTCCCCCTTTCAGATACTATTCCCATTTTATCATCAAGCGTGTTAATATACCATTTTTAACCAAATAGAGGATGCTACTTACTTTCCTGATGGCGAACGTCCTTATAATTCGTTCGCTACAACATTGAACCCTAACGTTTCTGCTTCTTGACGGTCAAAGCCTTCATCTAAATGCATACACCAATATTTTGAACGTACATCTGGTCTCACTAACTCACTTAATTTTCGTAAGGACAAATGTACATTGCCCTCATAATCAGCTTTACAAGTATCAACATAAACATAATCGTATGCCATTGGATTTAGTAAAGAGGATTTTAGGCTATTTGTATCTCCAGTATAATAGATAAGTTTGTCATCTATAGATAATTCAATTGAATAAGAAGGTATTTCTTTAACATGACTAGACTTTTCGAAAAGCACTTTACAGAAATGAAGTGTGTATTGTGTATCCTCTTGACATTTTTTTGTTAAACATTGCACACCTGGAATAATACCATTTATAGCCAACAATTCTTCAATTTTTACATCATAAACGGAATAAACACATACATTAGATTTTGCCATTTCTCCATGACAAAAATAGCTATAAAAAATAAAATCAGCAAGGCTTCCTACATGGTCCGCATGCGTATGAGTGATTAATACATGAATGTCCTCAATGCCTTCCAGTAAATTATGTTCCTTAATGCGATGAAAAATATTGCTACCACAATCAATTAACAACATTTGATTTCCTATTTTATAATAAGCGGATGTATTGCCTAATTTCGTATTAAATGCACTACCCGAGCCAATAAACTTCAACATAAAATAGCCTCTCTTCCATATTTACTTTATTTCACAATTATAGAATAGGTTTCTCTAATGCTACCCTTTTTCCGTCTAAAAACTCTCTGCTTTAGGTATTCTCCTAATGCTTTCTTTGTTAGTTGAGTCCTCTCAATAATTTTTACAATTATTAATTTAGATCAGATCGGAGGATATTTCATACCTTCTTCGTATCGTCTAATACAATTAAATTAATCTCTTTAGTTTTGCGTGGTAAAAATATTCGTATACATAGACGGTATATTTTTAAATGTGACTTCTATATCCTCTATACTTACTTATAATTTTTATTTTCCTTCCTACGCCCCATACTTTTTTTTTGAATGTTTTTATTGGGAAAATTTATATATTTATCCCTTTCGAATTATTTATTTGATAATATTGGAATAAAAACAAAAAAATGAAGGGATTGGTGTTATGAAAGCTATTATTTTTGACTTCGATGGAACTTTAGCAAACACATTACCAATTTGTTATTACGCCTTTCAGAATGTCTTCAAAGACTTTGACAATAAAGACCTTTCTTCTGAAGAAATAAAAGCAATGTTCGGTCCTTCAGAAACTGGAATTATTAGAGAAAATCTAATTAATTCAAATAAAGAGCAAGCTATTGAATTGTATTATCAAAAGTATTTAGAAAACCATTCTAACTTGGTTAACTATAATATGGAAATTGATAAAATGATCAAACATTTAAAAGATTATGGGATTAAATTAGGCATTGTTACCGGAAAAGCAAGAAGAAGTTTAGACATTTCATTACAAGCTCTTCAAATGGATCACCTTTTTGATGTCATAGTGACTGGCGATGATGTTATTCACCCAAAACCTCATCCAGAAGGAATAATCAAGGCTTTATCATTATTGAGTGTACGAAGTAATGAGGCTATATATGTTGGAGATAGTGATGCCGATATACAAGCAGGAATTGCAGCAAATGTACATACCGTAGGAGTTCAGTGGTTGCAGGATTATCAAACTTTTGAATTTACAATAGAGCCTCATTCTTTTTTTAGCAGCGTTAAGCATTTTGTTGATTTTCTTAATATAGGTAGTCGTCATGAGCTATAAATGGTTAGAATGGGCGAAGAAGATACAATCAATATCTCAGGCAGGATTAACTTTTTCAAAAGACGTTTACGATATTGAACGCTATGAAGAATTAAGAAATTTAAGTGCACAGATAATGCTAGAATACACTGGATTAGAAATGCAAAAAATCAAAGATTTATTTACGAATGAAACCGGTTATCAAACACCCAAAATTGATGTTCGGGGAGCAGTATTTACTAACAATAAAATACTACTAGTAAGAGAAAAAATTGATGATAGATGGTCTTTGCCGGGTGGTTTCTGCGATATAGGTTTGTCGCCTAGCGAAAACATTGTCAAAGAAATTAAAGAAGAAGCAGGATACGATGTAGTTCCTACGAAATTACTTGCTTTATTGGATATGAATAAGCACCCTCATCCGCCTCAACCATATCATTACTATAAATTGTTTATTCAATGTGAAATTATTGGTGGGCAAGCAAGTAATGGTTTGGAAACAAAAGGAGTACACTTTTATCATGAACATAAGTTACCAAACCTTTCTTTAGGGAGAAATACAGAAAGTCAAATCAAAACGCTTTTCGAATTCTTAAGAAATCCTCATAAAGATACGATTTTTGATTAATCTAAAGTTAATAGTATAAAAAAGTCTAATTTTCTTAATTTTAATGTTGAGAAAAGATACTATATCTTTAATACTTTGTTTTTATTGAGAGAATTAGATTATCAAATCGAAGAGGCAGTAATTTCGAAGTAAGAGTCTGCTAAAGCAGATGTTGAAGCTATTCATGATTCAAAAAGGAATATGCAGTAGGAAAACGAGAGCAGTATAAGATGAAACACTTCAAGTTTACCCTTATTGGGTTGGCAATGAATGTTTATTAATTTGAATAGGGTTTGTAGCAAATCACACACCATTTGGGTGTTACCCTGGACATATATTGATAATCCAAAGTAAACTAATCTCTATTATCAAGTGAACTTTTACAGTCTTGTTCACTATGTTTTGTCTCACCCTCAACTATTTCAGAAATGCCATTTGAAAGTCTATCTTTTTCACAAAATTGCTGAACTCGTTTTCCTTTTTTAGTTATTCCATATAAATAAGTTGTATTAGGTTCATCTTTAAAGATGACCATATAATGTCCGTGATAATAATCTTTATTTATTAAGTGTTTTGGCTCAACATAATGTGATTCTTCAATTTTTTCTTCTGTATATCCCTTCTCTTCCAAATATTCTGGAACATACTTATTAGCGATGTATTTTGTATATGGATTACCGTTGTTTAGAACATAAATAAAACCAATTGGCAGAGCAAAGAGAATAACAGCAATTAGCATAATAGTTATAATTAATATCTTATTTTTATTCATCTTACATCACCCTCAATGTTAATTCTTCCTTCTCTTTAATAACAAAATATTTATTTTTTACGCAAAAGTCCTAAATTAAAGTGTGATAGACATGTTTCGCTTATTGAAAAATGAAGATACCCCCTATTATTCCGAGTAAAATTGAAGCTACAAACCATTTGCTCAATTTATCCACTAACCATCTATTGGTGTAATTTTACACCATTCCAATATTTAGTAAATCGGTAATTTTAAATTCTATCTACATTTAACAGTCTATGGGGATTGATAGTGGAGCAGAAGAGTCATTTACATAGGTAGTTTAATTAGTGTTGCAAAGCCATGCTAATTTGGCTACAGAACGATTGAGGAAGCACAACAAAAGGTCTTGTGTGAGTAATTAGACATATTGGACAAAATCCCCGTAGATTTAATTTTTAGAATTTGGAATTATGTAATATTAGGAATATGAGAAACCGAATCGATTACGTTATTCAAACTGTGCAACAAACTCTAAATCAAGTTGACTAAGTTTAGCTATTTGTTCTCTCCTTTTTCACTTACTTTCACGATAAAGCGAGTGTCTCAGAAACCCTTTGTCTAATACAACATAATTCTACTTTTTATGAACCCTAAATATTGCCATAATGTCCCATCTTTTGTTTTATAAGTGTTTTGAGTCATTCATTAACTTATATCTGATTTGACACAAAAGAAGGGACAAAATTTAGAGTCTATTATTCCTCGCCATCATTACGTGGCATCCGCCAGAGGCTTTAACTTCTTTGCTTAATAAGGCAAAAAAAAACAAGGCATGCTACAATAGCACGTCCTGTTTTTCCTTTTTTATGGCCTTTTTCAACGTTTTATTTATATAACTCTTTATAAATAACTACTTTTAAGGCCGTTATTTCTTCATCCGTTAATTTACCTTCCATTTCTTGAATGACCTGTTCTTTCGTCATTGAACCATTTTGTACTTTTACTCTTATATTATTAAGCTCCGAAATCCCAACTTTTTGAATAATTACTTTTGTAGCCTCTTCTTTTGTTGTAAACGGCAATTTGCTGCTGTCTGCAGTTTTAGCCTCTTCCATAAATGATTTTAGTTGAGGGTCACGTTCAATCGTATTTTTAATTTCATCCATTTGTCCGCTTTGCTCTAATTCTGTTGAAATAGTATCAACAACCTTATCGGATGCATACTTCATACCATAATGATAAACCCCATAACCAATAACACCGATGAAAATTACAATGATCAGAAGGAATTTAATAAATCTCATACTCTCACACTCCTTAATTCTAAACATAATAATACTATATAGTGTGGAAAGATGAGAAATGATAACCTAACAAAACCTTTCGCAATATTATCCTTCTTTTATAAATCCAAGCAATGAAATACAAAGGACAATAAAAGGATTAAGTTTGACACGATATTACGCTCAATCCTAACAAGCAAATTAACCCTCAACTATTTCTTTAAATTCTTTTCCCTTTTGGACGTATGTGTCGATTGATAACTGGATTAACTCGATGTCTTTATCTTGTAGCTGACGTACGACTTTCCCTGGTGAGCCAACGACTAATGAACGTGGTGGGATTTTTGTGCCTTGTGTAATAAGTGTGTTTGCTCCAATAATGCATTCTTCCCCAATTTCAGCATGATCTAAAATAACAGAACCCATACCAACAATCGAGCGGCGACCAATTTTACAACCATGTAAAACAACTTGATGACCTACTGTTACTTCATCTTCTACAATAACTGGAGCCCCTTCATATAAATGAATGGTTGAATTATCTTGGATACTACAACGTTTTCCGATGGTAATACGATCTTCATCTCCGCGTAGTACAGCGTTAAACCAAATAGACGATTGTTCACCAACCGTAACATCTCCAATAATATACGTGCCTGGCGCCTGAAATACTGATTCATGAACATTTGGCTTCTTTAAAGCGTATGTAATCTCCATAAAAATCACCCTTTCAATCATCGGAATATTTTGCTAAAATTTAGTATAACATATTTTAAACGGGGGTGCTATTTTTGAATCAATTATGTTCTGTATTAAAAATAAAATACCCTATTATCCAAGGGGGAATGGGTAATATCAGTAGTCCTAAACTCGTTGCAGCTGTATCGAATGCAGGTGGCTTAGGGACAATCGGCTGTGGAACAATGACACCGGCAGAAGTTGAAGAACGCATAGTTGCAACGAAGCAACTAACCCAAAAACCATTTGCCCTCAATGTGCCAATCAATGTCAATCCTCATACAAAGGAATTATTGCAATTAGCTATTACACATAAAGTACCGGTCGTTTCTTTATCGGCAGGTAATCCTACTTTATATATAGAGAAATTGCATGCACATCATATTCAAGTTATCGCTGTTGCAGCCTCTGTTAAACATGCTATTAAGGCCGAGCGAGGCGGAGCAGACGTGATTGTTGCTGAAGGTTATGAAGCTGCAGGAATAAACTCCGATTTAGAATTGACAACCTTTACGTTAATCCCCCAAGTAGTCGATGCGGTTTCTGTACCTGTTGTAGCAGCAGGTGGTGTTGGTGATGGTCGTGGATTAGCAGCTGCGTTAATGCTTGGAGCGGCTGGTGTTCAGATGGGAACTCGCTTTATTGCTACACAGGAAATGCCGGTACATCAGACCTATAAACAAAGACTAATTGATGCAACTGATGTGGAAACGGTCATTCTAGGACGTTCCGTTGGACAAGTTCGCCGTGTGTTATGTTCACCTTTCACCTCTTCGCTTCTCGCTGACGAAGCAAGAGGTATAACACTTGCTGACTATCAAGAACGTACTTCCGAAACCTATCATATAAAAGGTGCTATGGAAGGAAATGAACAAGGCGGTTTTATGAATAGCGGTCAAATCGCAGGGATTATTCAAGACTTACCGACCGTTACCACACTTATCGAGACTATGATGGATGATGCTCGGCAATGTTTAAATCGGACATTGAATACATTCCAAGACTCAGTTAGGGGTGTTCAATTATGACAACTATGATCGACTTAAAGCGAGTGATTGCTGGAGAAATTGAACCACCAGCATGTGATACAACATTAGGTATTCATGTAAAAACGGCTATTGCCGGTAAAGCAGTATGCACTTGGAATATTGATGAACGCTTTTTAAATGGGCATCAAGTCGTCATGGGAGGATTTATCACTTCTGCAGCAGATATTACGATGGCCTATTCGATGGCTTCAATATTAGAAAGTAATCAAGGATTTGCGTCGGTCAATTTGCAAACAACATTTTTACGACCACTTCACACCGGAACGGCTACAATTGAATCAACAATTGTCAAGCAAGGCCGAAAAACATGCTATGTGGAAGCAACCGTTTCTCAAAATGGACAATATGCTGCCAAAATAACATCTTCTATCATGATCCTATAAATGAATACGTTCTCTATAAAGATTGTCGCGCTTTCATAAGAGAAATTTCCGCCCCAGGCTTATAGCGAAGCGGCAGCAACATATGTTTTATCTGTGCGAAAGCGAAGCGGCAGCAACAAAGCGCCCAACTGATCAATTAACATAAAGTTTGAATATAACATCTCACCTCTATAGATTTTTAGAGGTGAGTTTTTTTACTGGAAATTTATGATAATATCACTTTGGAGATTGCGAAGAAAAGTACTTCAACTAACAGAGAAGTTAAATTTAATAAGAACATTCAAAAATTGGAACTTATAGGAACAATAATCGTAATAACTATAAAGGAATAAATAAAAATTTATATTTTTAGGGGAAAATAATGAACTATATACAAACAATTCGTAAGTTAATTGGAAATGAAGTGCTAATGACTGTTGGTTGTGGAATTATTATTGAACAAGAGAATCAAATTTTACTCCAACATCGAAAAGATCAGGATGTTTGGGGTATCCCAGGCGGCGTTATGGAGCCTGGAGAAACTTTTCTTGAAACTGCTGTGCGCGAAACATTTGAAGAGACAGGATTGATAGTTGAACAATTAAAGCTGTTTGGTCTTTATTCAGGAGAAGAAGGATTTACAGAATATCTGAATGGAGATAAGGTTTTCAGCATCCAGATCATTTTCCATTCAAGTTGTTTTTCAGGGGAATTAATGCATGAAACAGAAGAAAGTCACGAACATAGATTCTTTACTCGCGATAACCTACCACATTTGAACGCACATCAAGAGCGATTCATTCAGGATTGGGTAAACCAAGTGACTTTGCCTATAATAAAATAATCTGACGGAGTTCGACCATCAAAAAGGGTAAAGATAACACCCCTTATCCCTGCGCCATAAACCAGTGATCGTAGAGGGTGACGGGCATATTTGTGCACAGTCTCCTAAAGGGCATAAAAACCTGGTCAAACCGATTAGAGCTGGCATTAGAAGAGGACAAAGAATTCCCGTGAACCGCCAGCTGCTAATTGCTAACGCATTTGAAAACATTCCAGAACAATATATGCCAACCTTCCATAAAGACATCCGTAACTTTCTAAATAAAGAAACGACTGTTTTGATCAAACTTTGTTTCAAAACAGTTGGTTTCTTTCTGTATAAAACTTACTTTTAATCGAGCTTTATTCAAAAGCTCTCCTCGTTTGCTAGAAAAACCATATTTTAACATAAAAAGAGCTTATCCATAAATATGGACAAGCTCTTTTTTCATTCTTAATTATCTGCATGGAATATTTCTTCAAAGAAACGGCATGATGGACCTTCCAATAAATTATAATATTCTTGGAATAATAGTGCAGCATGATTTCCACTCCACATAGGCGGTAATAATTCCTGTGGCAGTCCTGGATCGATAAATAAAAACTTACGGTATTCATGAACAAGATTTGTACGCTCTACAAAGCACTCGGCATCCGACATTTCTTGTCTTGAGATTGCACTTTGATGAATAATATATTGCTTACTATATTGATCCATAAACTGCTCATAACGTGCCTCAATTTCAGCCAACGACCAGCTTTTTTCGATTAGTGCTTCATGATCATGAGGGCCAATGTATTCAGCTGTAAAAAAGTCTACATGATTCGCAATATCATATTTTTGAATGAGGAGTTTAACTTCTTCTTCTAAATTATTCGGGGATATCCAACAACCGTTCGAAAAGGACCCAAATCCACTCCATAAGAGCTCTTTACGTAATTCATCTCGAATTTGTCGTTTATCTTCTGGAATAGAGTACATTAATAGTCTCCATTTCCCATCCCACTGAGTCGGTTTTAATTTAAAAATACGATTTGCCGCCTCTTGCATTCGTATTTCACCGCGTTTTGTTAAAAAATAATAACTACGATTCCCTCGTTTTTCTGATTGCAGCCATCCTTGTTTAACCATTCTGGATACAGATACGCGTACATTTTGCTCTGTGTGACCGAATTCTTTTAATAAACGAATCAAACTACCGATCCAAATTTTCGAACCGTAATGCATAATATAATCGCCATAGAGCGTAAAAATCATAGACTGTGTATTTGCACCCATTCTCTCCCTCTACTTTCTAACTCATTTTCCTTGAAATGCAGGTTGCCGTTTCTCACTAAACGCCAGTAAAGCTTCGAGACGATCTTCTGTCGGAATGACTAACTCATATGCCTTCGATTCGATCGCAAGACCCGTTTGTAGATCGGTATTCATTCCTTGCGTAATAGCATATTTTGCTTGACGAACAGCGACAGGGCCATTTTGCATAATTCGCATTGCGAGTGATTCACATTCGTCCAACAACGCCTCTAGTGGCACTGCTTTTAAAATGATGCCTAGAGCTTCTGCCTCTGTAGCTGTAATTTTCGCGGCAGTTAAAATCATTTCTTTGGCCTTCATTTCACCGATTAGTCGTGGTAATCGCTGCGTACCACCTGCACCAGGAATGATTGCCCAGCTTGTTTCAGTTAGTCCGAGTAGTGCCTCGTTAACTGCAATCGCAAAATCACATGCCAATAACAATTCAAATCCACCACCTAATGCATGCCCATTCACGGCTGCAATAGTCGGTTGTGGTAAATTTGCTATACTATTATACACGTCTCGAATTGCTCGTACGTTTCGACGTACTTCTTGCGTTGTTAATGTTTTTCGCTCTTTTAAATCAGCACCCGCACTAAATGCCTTTTCGCCAGCACCTGTAAAAATGACAGCACGGACATCCTCATCTATATGTAATTCATCTACTACTTGTTGCAGTTGAGATAAAGTATCATAATTGAAACAATTTAACACCTCTGGGCGATTTATTGTTACATATGCAATATAATTTTCTATTCTAAATGAAATACTTTTCATTTGCAAACTCTCCTTTTCTATTCGATTGTTTCAAAAAAACGGCACATCGATTGTGCCGTTTCATGTTGTTGAAAACTTTTATGTTAATATTAAAAAGTGTATTGATTAACCATTAATTCGAAGAAGCTGATTTCCGCTACGGGCTACTCGCTTTGTAGCTGCCGCTTTGCTTTCGCTACAGAAAACATATGGGTGATTGGAGTGGAGGCTGGGCGACTCCTTGGGGATCAGCGCCCTGGAGCGAGCACCGCGAGTGAAGCGGCTCATCGGACGCCCCTAGGAAGCTTTGCTCTGTGCGAAAGCGTAGTGCTAACGTAGCGGCAGCAACGAAGCGACCAGCCGGAACGGAAATCACCCCCTTCGTGTCGCAAAAAATCATACTTTCATTTAATTGGACACTTTAATATCATTCAATATTTTCAATAATCGTCGCAATTCCTTGCCCGACACCGATACACATTGAAGCAAGGCCATATTGTACGTTTTGTTTTTTCATTTCGTAAAGCAATGTAGTCACGATTCGGGCACCGCTTGCACCTAGTGGATGACCAAATGCAATAGCGCCTCCGTTGACATTAACTTGTGCTGGATTCAGTTCAAGCTGCTTAATGGATTCTATTGCTTGAGCAGCAAATGCTTCATTTATTTCGTATAAACCAATATCATTTGTTGTTAGGCCTGCACGTTGTAATGCTTTTTTTGAAGAATAAATAGGCCCTAAACCCATAACAGCAGGCTCTAAGCCTGTAACAGCTCCTGTTATATATCGTGCTAATGGTGTTATACCTAACTCTTTTGCTTTTTTAGCACTCATTAATAATAATGCCGATGCACCATCATTCACACCAGAAGCATTACCAGCTGTCACAGTCCCATTTTCAAAAATTGGTCTTAATTTAGCAAGTGCTTCTAAGGTTGTATCGGGGCGTGGATGTTCATCAGTATCCACGATAATTTCATGTCCTTTTCTATCTTTCACATACACAGGCACAATTTCTTCAGCGAAACGCTTTGTGGCAAGCGCTTTTTTTGCACGCTGTTGACTTTCAAATGCAAAAGCATCTTGTTCCTCGCGGCTTATATTAAAACGTTTAGCTACGTTCTCAGCAGTTTGGGGCATTGTATCCGCTCCATACATGCTTTGCAATTTCGGGTTCGTAAAACGCCAGCCGATCGTTGTATCAAACATCTTTTGATCGCCTCTCGGATAATCCACTTCCGGTTTCCCCATCACAAAAGGTGCACGTGTCATACTTTCCGTACCACCTGCGATAAAAATATCACCTTCACCACTCTTTATAGCACGTGCTGCATATTGTATAGCATCCATGCCTGAACCACAAAGGCGATTAATAGTAGTTCCCCCGACCTCAATTGGTAGCTCAGCAAGTAATACAGCCATACGGGCGACGTTTCGATTATCTTCTCCCGCTTGATTGGCATTTCCGAAAATGACATCCTCGATTTGTTTGACTGGCACTTTTGGGTTACGCTCTATAAGCGCCTTTATGACCGTCGCAGCTAAGTCATCCGGCCGAACAGTTTTTAATGCACCTTTATAACGACCAATTGGTGTACGAACAGCATCTACAATTACGACTTCTGTCATTTTTTCACCACCTCTTTTTGCTCGCTATAGTCATAAACCCCTTTTCCACTCTTTCGACCTAGACGTCCAGCTTGTACATATTGTTCGAGCAATGGTGCTGGGCGGTATTTTTCACCGAGCTTTTCATGTAAATATCGCAAATTATTCAGGCGAACATCAAGACCGACTAAATCGACCAATTCGAACGGTCCCATTGGATAATTTAAGCCTAGCTTAACGGCTTTATCGATGTCTTCAGGACTACCTAAGCCTTCCTGTAACATATAAAATGCCTCATTCCCAACGAGTGCACTAATACGACTTGTAACAAAACCTGGGAATTCATTGACGACGACCGTTTGTTTGCCCATTTGTTCAGCAATTTCGCAAATGGTTTGGACTGTATCATCACTAGTTTCTAAACCTCTAATAATCTCCACGAGTTCCATTTTGTGCACAGGATTAAAAAAGTGCATCGCAATCGTTTGTTCAGGTCGTTTTGCATAAGAAGCAATTTCTGTTGGGCTCATCGTTGAAGTATTGGTGGCAAATAAACAGTGCGGTGGAGCAAACTGCTCCATCTGCTCAAAGACAGCCCGTTTAATGTCCCTTTTTTCAGGTACGGCTTCAATGATTAAGTCTGCTTTATTGGCGACAGTAGCTAAATCTGTCACATAAGTCAGACGTAATGTTGCTTCCTGTACTTGCTGCGCTGTTAATTTTCCTCGTACAACAGATTTTTCGAAAATGGCTGTAATGTCATTTTCGGCATTTTTTAACGCCTGTTCATTAATGTCTATAATAGCTGTTTCAAAGCCACTCATTGCGCTAACGTAGGCAATGCCGCGACCCATAACCCCTGACCCGATGACAATAATTTTTTTCATGAAAGCAACCTCCTTATTGTGAAAACCACATACGACGAGTGAAGACATCTCATCGCATATGGTTTTTGTGGTGGTTAGACGCCTAGTGGATTTAGTGGGCGACTACCATAATATGAAATGATACTTTTCGTCTCTGTATATAAATCTAATGTTTCGATGCATAGCTCACGTCCGAAACCAGATTGTTTATACCCGCCAAATGGGGTACCTGGCATTGCGGAGAATGGGCAATTGACCATTACGATCCCTGCTTGGATTTGATTCGCAATACGAGTAGCACGTGCCCCATCTTTAGACCAAACTGCTGAACCTAAACCAAACTCTGAATCATTTGCTAATCGAATCGCTTCTTTTTCATCGCTAAATGGCATGACAACAACTACCGGGCCAAATATTTCTTCACGCACTACTTTCATGGATTGCGTTACGTCTGTAATAATTGTTGGTTCATACCAGAAGCCTTTTTCAAAGCCCTCTACGGCCGCCACTTTGCCACCTGTTACAATGGTTGCGCCCTCTTCAATGGCTGATTTCACATAGCCATCGATTGTATTTAATTGGTCTTGGTCGATAATTGCCCCCATGTGCGTACCTTTATCGAATGGATCACCTAGTTTAATTGCTGTTGTTTTAGCAACAAATTTCTCTAAAAACTCATCATAAATGTCTTTGTGCACGTATAAGCGTGAACGCGCCTCGCAAGATTGCCCTGAGTTATAGAAAATGCCGTACAATGAACCATCTACCGCCGCATCAATATCAGCATCTTCAAACACTAGATTCGGTGATTTCCCGCCTAGCTCTAATGTAACGCGTTTTAATGTTTGAGAAGCTTTTTCCATAATTCCTTTACCGACTGGTGTGGAACCTGTGAAGGCCACTTTATCAACTTGCTGATGCTCCACTAAGTAATTCCCTACATCTTTACCTGAACCAGGAATGATATTCACAACTCCAGCTGGCACACCTGCTTCTAGGCAAATTTCGCCTAACACGATCGCTGTTAAAGGCGTTAAAGAAGCTGGTTTAACAATAACGGAACAACCAACAGCAATAGCTGGGGCAATTTTCCAAGCAGCCATCATGAGTGGGTAATTCCAAGGAACAATTTGTGCACATACGCCAACAGGCTCTTTTTCAGTATAATTATGAAATTGACCTGGCATATTATTTACGGCTCCACGATGGCCAACAATCGCGCCTGCGTAAAATTCGAAATCTTCTATCGCTTGGTTTACTTGGCCCTGCGCCGTGCTAAGGGATTTCCCTGTATCTAGCATCTCAAGCTCTACGATTTCATTAAAGCGAGAGCGCATAATAGCAGCAATCTTATGGAGCACCTGTGCGCGACGATTCACAGGATATTGCTTCCACTTTCCGAAATCAAACGCTTGGCGAGCCGCTTGCACTGCGCGCTCTGCGTCTTCCTGTGAAGCTTTTGCAACAGTCGCTACGACTTCACCTGTCGCAGGATTAATCGTTTGGAATGTCTCACCATTACTGCTCTCTACCTTTTCACCGTTAATAATTAAATGATAAAAATCGCGTTTCACTAATACTTTCTCTTGTACTTGTTGTGTCATTATCATTCACTCCTTTTTATTGTCCATTAAATTGAGGCTTTCTTTTTTCTGCAAATGCTTTCATACCTTCTTGATGATCATCTGTCGCTCCGGCAATACTTTGGCTTTGTGCTTCGTAAACTAGGAAGTCTTCGAACTTTAAGTGTTCTGCTGCCTTAATATTACGTTTAATAAGGCCGATTGCTTTTGTCGGTAACTGGACAATCTGTTGCGCAAATGAATGAACGTCATCTTCAAATGTTTCATCGCTATAGACAGCAGTTGTTAAACCTAATTGTTTGGCTTCCTCTGCTTTAATACGTTGACCGAGTACAGAAATTTCAAGTGCTTTAGCATCGCCAACTAATCGTTTTAAGTAGTATAAATTACCAGAATCAGGAATTAACCCTACATGGATAAAGGCATTCATAAAGAAAGATTTTTCCGACATTACTCGAAAGTCAGCAGCAAGCGCTAAACTAAAGCCCGCACCTGCAGCTGCACCATTGACAGCCGCGATAATTGGTTTTTCACAGCTATGTAACTGTTTAACCATCGGACCATAGTAATCTGTTAATATTTCACCAAACTTCAAATCTTCACCAATAGCTGAAAGATCTTGACCTGAACAAAATGCGCGTCCTTCACCACGAAGTACAATACAACGCACCTCATCATCTAGTGATGCTTGTTTGACGGCCGTCCGAATTTCATCATTCATCTGTGCAGTAAATGCATTTAATGTGTTGGGACGATTTAATGAAATATAGGCTACGGATTCTTTCAGTTCGTATTGTATAGTTTCAAACATAATTATCTCCCCTTAAAGTTCGGTTGACGTTTTTCAACAAATGCTTGCATACCTTCTTTTTGATCTTCTGAAGAGAATAATAAATAGAAATTTTTCCGTTCAAACTGCATCCCTTCGTAGAGCGAGTAATCCACAGCTTTGTTGACAGCTTCTTTAATAAGACGTAAAGCGAGGGCAGGTTTTTGTGCGAGCATCGTCGCTGTTTTAAGTGTTTCTTCTATTAATATCTCTTGTTGCACAACCTTATTGATGATGCCATATGCGAGCGCTTCATCAGCAGTAATCCTTGCCGCGCTCCAAATCCATTCTAATGCTTTCGTTCGCCCTACTAATTTTGTTAAGCGCTGTGTACCGCCCGCACTAGGCATAACGCCAAGGTTTATTTCAGGGAAGCTAAATTCTGTGCCCTCTGCGGCGATTAATACATCACAACAAAGGGCTAATTCAAAGCCACCTCCGAAAACGAATCCTTTAACACTACCGATAATAGGCTTTTTAATTTGCCCTAAGCGATCCCAATCAGCGAATTGATTTAATAGCTCTAAACGAACTGTATTGTCTGCCGCCATTTCATCAATATCTGCACCAGATGAAAAAGCTTTCCCATTTCCTGCTAAAACGATAACCCGTACGCCTTCGTCACGATCGAACAATTCCATCGCCTGCACAATTTCTCGTACCATCGCACGATTTAATGAATTATATTGGCGGGGGCGGTTTAAGTGAATAAACCCTATCCCACTGTCAATCGTTACTTCAATAAATTCGAATGCTGTCATTATGCATCTTCACCGATGATTAATGTAACGATATCGCTCGCAAAGCTCATTAAATCTTTGCCAGATGCTTTCCCTTCTGGTGACCGTAGTCCATTTTTTAAATCTTCTGCGCTATCATATGTCATTTCACACATTAAGTAATAGGGTGTTTCCGTACCCATCGGCGTTGAATTAAATTTTGTTACTTTCATTTCACGTAAACCTGGTATTTTCGCAGTAATCGGTGTATGAACCTTTTCGTAATGCTCATCAAATGCCACTTTATCAACAGGATGTTTATATAACGCGATTAATTTTGCCATCTTAAAATACGCTCCTTTGTCTACATGGAAGTAGAAATTATTTTCATTGCTTCAAATGGATTTTTACAGCTTTTGCAATATAAAATACTGCGACAAGCTGTTGGGCCAAAAATATTTTCAAGCGTGACATAGGTAGAGCCACAGTACGGGCAATCTACATGCCAAGAGCCGTCTTCTGTTAAAAAACGAGGTGGTGGCGCAATACCAAATTTCTTTAGTCCTTGTCGTCCCTTCTCTGTTACACGATCAGAAGTCCAGGTAGGATGATTCATAAACACGACACTTACTTCCCGAACGCCTTCTAATTGTTCGACTGCTTTTTTTATATTTTGTTGAATAATTGTCAATGCAGGACATCCTGAAAATGTTGGGAGCACTTCAATACGGATATGACCATCATTCACTTGCACACGCTCAATCATGCCAAGGTCAATAATACTGACCGTATCTATTTCAGGGTCCTTCACTGCATCGAGTACTTCATAGATGTGCGCTTCGTGCAGACCCGTAGTTGTCATCGTGATCCTCCTTTTTTTGCAATAGATCGTTACCAACTTGCTGCCAAATCAGATCGATACACCTCTGACATTGTTTCAATAGCCAAAGTTAAATCATCTGTATGTTGTCCGTTGCGACCATTGATAATCAGTTCTGGTAATACAGGTATTGCGATTTCTACAGCTTCAAAAGTGGGTGTTACAATGGCCAACCAACGTTCTTTTATGACCGCTTCTGATTCGATCAATTCATATGCAGTTATATGCGCGGCTGTGCTGCCCAATGACAATAAATCCCCAGTATCTTTTATTACCTCTTGTAATGCTTTCATCATACGTGAACGTGATTCTTCTGTTGCTGTACATAATTGCGTAAACCACGTTGTCCAGTGCATCTGGTGATAATAAAGTTCCGTACTAATTTTCACAGCCACTTCTTTGAGGGGTGTATAGCTGCTCGCTTTAAGTGCATCAATCTTCGCTTTTTTCGCCGTTGTATAGACAAAATTACGTGCTACAGCGTAGCCCCAATCATAATTAGGTGCATCTTTGTAGTACCCTTCTCCGTTCGGGCGTTCTACAAGAAGACTGTTAAACCGCTCCTCTTTTGGTCGGAGCTGCGCTAATGAATCTGCCGCGCCTTCGCCAAGCTCTTCTAAAAGCGTGTAATATAATTTAGCGTGTCCCATTGTATCTTGTGTGATGGATGAGAATGCTACATCTTCCTCAATATGTGGGGCCAACCCAAGCCACTCAGAGCCACGATACGAAAATAAGTAATCATCATCCGCTAATTGATAAAGTACTGTAAGGACGGCCTTTTTATATTCAGGCGTTACTTCGTTAGTCATCTTTCTTCCCTCCCCCACCCCAAGATAGAATTTCTTTTTCGTCCAGCATAACTTGTTCATAGTGACGCCATTTTTTCTTTAAATAGCCATAGCCTTTTGTTGTACGGTAATCTTTATTGTCTAATCGCTGCAGCGCTTGTTTATTATCTTGAGTTAAGCCGTGTAAATGTTTACGATTGACCACCCAAATGTCTACCACAGGCTCACGACGCATAAAATTTTCCTGTGCCATCACTAACGCCATTTCTCCGTTCGGTGCTAAAAGACTGAATTGATGCTGGAAATGTGATGTTGGTGTTCGTTTACTAAATACTTCGAATTCTTGATAGAAAGATTGTTTTTCCACGATGATCCCCCTCTCTATAGCGTTAATTTACTAGAGCCGTTAATGCTTCCCGTACCCAAGCGTTATTTTCATAGGATGAACGACGAAGTGCTAAGCGTTTTTGAGAACATGGACCTTCGTTGCGTTGAATTTTTTTGAAATATTCCCAGTTTGGCTCTTGGTAAATCCATTTTTTTTGCGCTTCATCAAAGTGCAAAGTTGGGTCTGGCACAGTCAAACCTATTGATTGAATACGAGGAACGTATTTTGTTAAGAAGCTTTGACGTAATTCTTCATTCGTTAAAACACGAATCTTATATTTTATCGTTATATCTTGCTTACTAGAACCTGTTGTATCTTTTGAAGCTGGACCAAAGAAAAATAATAGTGATTCCCACCAGCGATTTAACGCATCTTGCACAAGTTCACGCTGTTCAGGTGTACCTTCTGCCAACGCCATAATAATGGCTTCACCGTGTTGTGCATGGAATACTTCTTCTGCACAAATACGTTGTAAAGCACGTGCATAAGGACCATACGAAGAACCTAACATGTTTGTTTGTGAGATAATGGCAGAACCATCTACAAGCCAGCCAATTAAACCCGCATCTGCCCATGACTTTGTTTCCATATGGAATACATTATGGAACTTAAGACGCCCTTCGAATAAATCAATCATTATATCGCCGCGATCTTTACCATACGGTTTTAGCAAATCTTCTGCTACACGTAATAATAATTGACCATGTCCCATCTCATCTTGAACCTTCGCCATAATCCCTAGCTTTCGATATAATGTCGGAGCTTTTGGAACCCACTCTTTCTCTGGAAGAGCACCCATAATTTCACTAATACCATGCATCGAAATTAATTTGATTAGTGCCAAACGATACTCTTCCGGCATCCAATCATCTACTTCAATCTTTTCACCTGCAGCAATCCGCGCCTCAAATTGCTCTTGTAATTGTTGCTCCGATACTTGTGAAACAACACTCATAGTAAAAAACCTCCTTGTATAACCAATTTCCGATAATCGTCACTATTATGTTATGTTAGAGGGTAAAAAAAATCACACTTCTAACAAGACTTTATGATCATTTGCTACTTTAATTGATTCTGTTGGACAACCTTCCATTGCATCCTCTAAATCATCATATAAATCTAGCGGTACTTCTTTGCATCCTTTGTTATTGTCTAAAATAACAAAGGCGATGCCTTCGTCATTATAATCAAAAATATCCGGAGCCGATGCGCCACATGCGCCACAAGCAATACATGTATCTTGATCTACTCTAGTGAATTTCGCCATACACTCATCCTTTCGACAACCTACAGCATTAGCTAAGTTGTTTCTTTTTTTCTTCCATTAGACTCGTACTATGCAACGGTTGCACTTTAGATGTTGGATCAATATATACTTTTGCGTTACTAATAGCTGTAGGTGCCTCTCCAAATCCACTCACAATTAGCTTAACTTTCCCATCATATGTGCAAATATCACCTGCCGCATAAATACCTGGAATGTTAGTTTCCATACGTGAATTAACGACGATGGCATTTTTCCTAATTTCCAAGCCCCAGTCTTTAATGGCCCCTAACGACGACACAAAGCCAAAGTTCACAATAATATCATCTACACCATAGATTGGTTGGATCGTTTCGTCTTTCGCATGCTTTAATTTGACATGTGTGATGCGCTCTTCCCCTACGAGTTCTTCGGGTACAAAAGGTGTAATGACCTCGACAGTAGATTGCAATAAATTTTCTACACTATGTTCATGCGCACGAAACTTATCCCGTCTATGGACAATAGCAACCTTTTTAGCAATTGGTTCTAGCATCATCGCCCAGTCGACTGCAGAATCGCCACCACCAAACACCATCACGTTGCGATCTTTAAAAGCATTAAGATCAGTAATGAAGTAATGTAAATTACATTGTGCAAACTTGTCGTCCTTATCTAATTCAAACTTCCGAACGTTAAACGCACCGTTTCCAGCAGTGATCAATATTGTGCGAGAATAATGCGTGCTCTTCGTAGTAACAATTTTAAAAATCCCGCTTTCATCTTTTTCGATAGTTTGTACAGATTCATTCGTACAAACATCTACCGGGAAAGTTTTCATTTGTTCTTTTAAATTATTGATAAGATCTTGTGCGCGAATTTTTGGAAAACCCGCTATATCATAAATATATTTCTCTGGATAAAGAGCAGCTAACTGACCGCCCAACTGAGGAAGACTTTCGAGAATTTTGACGCTCATGCCTCGCATACCACCATAGAAGGCAGCAAACATACCAACAGGCCCTCCACCTATAATGGTCACATCTTTTATTTGCTCAGTATCAATCATTGAAGAACCTCCTTCTGTTCCATTCTTCTATCAATGACACGAATTGCCTTTCCTTCAGAGCGTGGAATAGCACCACTATTTTCAATGACTAGACTAACGGAAATTAAGCAGGCATTTTTTAAATCGTGCTTAATCTCCTTCGTCAGTAATTGTATAAGCGGATGACTGAGGTCACCTCCTACTTTTTCATATAATTTTGATGTTAACTCAACATGCAGTTCGATCGCATCCATATTTCCTTTCTTTAATAAATGGATTTGATAGTGTGGTGCTAGCCCTTCTATTTGCAATAACTCACGCTCGATTTCAGATGGAAAAACATTGACTCCACGAATAATTAACATGTCATCTGTACGTCCCTTAACACGCGCCATCCGCATTGTTGTACGTCCACATTTACATTTTTCACGTGTAAGCGAAGTAATATCACCCGTACGATAACGAATAATTGGAAGCGCTTCCTTCGTTAAACTAGTAATAACCAGTTCTCCATCTTCTCCATCAGCTACAGGTTCCAATGTATCTGGATCAATCACTTCTACGAAGAAATGATCTTCAGCTATATGTAAACCATCTTGCGCTTCAAAGCACTCGATTGATACACCGGGACCTAGCACTTCACTTAAACCATAAATATCCATTGCGCGAATCGCTAATTTATCTTCTATAGCACGGCGCATTTCCTCTGACCAAGGCTCTGCACCAAAAATTCCATATTCAATCCCGTTCGTCGCTGGATCTATTCCCATTTCCTCCATCTTTTCAGCGATCGTTAGAATATAAGAAGGTGTCCCTGCGATGCCCCTTGGTTTAAAATCATCAATTAATGTAATTTGACGATCCGTATTCCCACCAGAGACCGGTACAACTGCTGCGCCTAAAGTTTCGGCTCCGTAGTGTAAACCCATCCCACCAGTAAATAGACCATAGCCATAAGCATTATGAAAGATATCTGATTTGCGTCCCCCTGCGGTAACAATAGCGCGAGCTAAAAGTCCCGACCACATATCGATATCATTTTTTGTATAACCAACAATTGTTGGTTTTCCACTAGTTCCTGAAGAACCATGAATGCGAACTACATCATCCATCGGTACTGCAAAAAGTTTAAATGGATATTGCTCACGTAAATTTACTTTTTTAGTAAATGGCAATTTGCGAATATCTTCCAAGCTTTGAATATCTGCTGGTTTAACGCCAAGCTGATCAAACAGTTCCTTATAGAAAGGTGTATTGTTATACACTTTTTCTACTGTTGCTTTTAAGCGCTCTAGCTGAATCTTTGCCATTTCTCCCCTTGAAGCTGTTTCTATTTCCGGATGATACATTCCCTAACCCCCTTTACAATTCTCCTTATATAACAAATTAACAACGATAGTAATAGTTTCGTAACTAAGATTAAGATAAACTTATTTGTCCGAATTGTCAATATATTTTGTTATTTCTAATTAAAGTTGCTTTATTAGTCGTTTAAGGATGTTTTTGCTTAAATACTGTTTGTCCATAAACACAAAAGGCTATTTGTAAATATCCCCTTTAAACCTACTATTAATAAGGCATAATTACATAAATACACAAAAGAATCGTAAACGAAACATAATTCTATAAAACTACGTTAATACCGTTTATCTTCCCAATACTAGATGTTAAATCGACTTTATATTTCACTTTAACTTCAATCGTTGTTAATTTGTATGAATAATTTTCATCTATTTTACATATATACTTTTTGAAAACAAAGTATGATAATATTTTCGCAGCTTTATTAAAGGAACATTATTTAGGGATGGAATTAGTAGAATTAAAAGCAGGCTTTGCAAAAATGACAATTTTCCCAACACCTCATATGCTCAATACACACGGAACTGTACATGGAGGTATTATTTTTTCTTTAGCCGACTACGCCTTTGCGGCCGCTAGTAATTCGTACGGCAAAACAGCTGTCGGTGTAACGAATACAATACATTACATGAGCCCAGCTTTGGCAGATCACCAACTAACAGCTATCGCAGAAGAGGTTAAGTTTAGCTTGGTATCAGATCCATATTTGATGATGACTTATGCGCAACAATGGAGGCGATGGTTTATCGTAAAAATGAAAATTTCATCGAATAAGAGGAAGATGTGAGTAACCTGTGTTAAATAGGCTGCTCACATCTTTTTTGACATCGTAAAATCCCTCACTTGTTACAACAAGGAGGAATCTCGATGATGCTATCTTATAATTGCATAATATCCTTCGGCGTCGTCTGTGGTTTACCGAAGTAGGCTTCTTGGATTTTTGGATCATTCAGCAACTCTTGTGCTGTACCTGAAATAGCCATCTTCCCATGGGCTAAAACGCATGCACGATCGGCCACCTTCAATGCAGCTTTCACATTCTGCTCGACTAAAATAATCGTGACACCTCGTTCATCACTCAATCTACGTAAAATAGTCATAATGTCTTTGACGATTAGAGGAGCAAGTCCTAATGATGGCTCATCAAGCATCAACACTTTTGGATTGGCCATTAAACCTCGCCCAATCGATACCATTTACTGCTCTCCACCTGACTCGAGTCTCGATAAATTTTCAATTCACGGCATTCGAATCATTCAATTTTCTAATTGCAATATCCAATCAAAAGCGAATATTATTTGGTCAAAAGATCGCTATTTAGCAAAGCACGCAATGAATTTTCTAGAATTATTTACAGATGAAACTCATCTACGATCCAGCAGAATAATTCGCTAGAGTTAATGAACTACATGAGAAATATTAAACTGGCGCTAAGGTGATGAACTGATGGTTTATGTAAAATAATTATCTCCCGGTTGAAATTTTGACCGGGAGATTTAGATTTATTTAACATACTTTAAATACTTTTTCACAAAGTCTACAATGTAAAGCACTTCTTCTTCTGAAATATTGAATAGGTTGCTAACTTTTCGTAGTTTGACTGGTGATTTTAATTGTTCACGCACTTGATCAATTCTCATGTACTTACATTTTCGAGGGTTTACACAATCTCTAATCTGCTTGTAACGAAGGTAAGCATACCGAGCAAAAGCATTTAACATCTCCCTCTCCTGCTCATCTCGTTGTAATTTTTTTGCCGCTTCATCGATCGTTTCCGAATCAAATGTCCATGTACCATCTGTTATTTGCATAGTACCACCTCTTTCGTAGCGTAAAGTTGATGACAAATATGGTTGCACCTTAATTTGATAGCATTAAGATTGCCTCCATCACTTTTCATAGCTAGTAGATGCATAAGAAAAAGCCACACCTAGTTAAATGTGACTCTTTTTGTATTTTTGTTCAGTTGTTGAATCTCCAGCGAACAACCAAACTTACGTAGACTGGGACGGACATTACCTTAAACTGACGTGGATACCAAATCAAAGGGTTGACGATTACAGCAAAGTAACAAGTGTACATGGAATTTATTTTTATAATGAAAATGTTTTACAGTCCATGTAGACGGGGGAGTATTTAACTTTCCTGGAGGACAATTAGAAAAAGAAGAAACACCTTAAGAAGCATTTCATAAAGAGGCATTTGAAGAAGGTTATGTAAAGGGTCATATCAATTATATAGGTGCAATTGAAATCAGCTGTGAAGAGAATCCTTTATTCAACGCTGATGGAAAGTAACCTTTAATAGGGATTAAATATTTTATTTGCATGTAAGTTCAAGATTTTCTCCCGTTTCTTCGCGAACATTTAACGATAGAGCACAATCGGTAATGATGAACTTGCCAATGAAAGCCTAAGTAGATGGCTCTCCCAGTCAAAATTTTTGACCAGGAGGCTATTTTTACTTATTTCAAACGTCTTTTAAAAGAGAATTAATTTCCTCCCTCTTTAATCCCATCTATCAATCTTAATGACTCTAATAGAATTATTTGTTGTTACTTTAACCGTTAGATTCCATTCATGATCTTTCGAATATCCCACACCGCAAGCAGTTGCACGATCGGCACCTTCAATTGGTGTACTAGCAGTATAGGCTTCTAGCGTTTTTCTGATTTGTCTTAAGTCAGCTTTAAGCGTTTCATTAAAGAATCCTCTGCCTTTCCCTTCCGATGTGTCCTTTACGCCATCCAATAGAAAGAAAATATGACTTCCAGAGTGAGAGAACGCCTCTTCACCCCATAAATTTGGCGAAGTTGTAATACCATTTACCTTCACAAAATTATTTAATTGAACACTCCATGAATCATCACTAGCGTATGATTGACTACTAATATTTGGCTGATGCCCTTTGACATAATCAAATTCAAATACATCCGTTACATAGCCGTCCCCACCAGCTACACCGATAAATGAGTATGTTTTCCCGTTTACTTCTAGTTCAACTTTGAACGGCGTGCTCCCATTTCCTCGTTCACAATAATTATGAACATAAAATCTATAATGACCACCCGGAGCATTTTCACTCCACCTGATATTTTCCACAGGTGATGGATTTCTATGATGTCCACCATTCATATCAATATCTAAAAATCCACCAAATCTATCACTTTTATCTCCATAGTAGATGTGCTCCCCTTTTGGTGTTATGCAATGTAGATCTAAGTCGGTAAAGCCTTCCCATATTAACGAAGCCCGTATTTCATTATTCTCATATCTTCCCCCAGCACTTTCTACTCTCCTTTTAATTTCGCCATCTATTCCTCCGTGATAATACCAACTAAATGTATTGTCCCATTGTAAAATATTTGGCGCTGTTTCATCGGACGCAGTAACTAATGCCATAAAACGACTAGGATTATCGATCAATACTTCCATATTTTCAGTAGTTGGTAGTATTGTTCGTTGGAATTTTTCCCACGTCATCACTGTGCTAGGAAGAGATAATGGAGATGTAGTTTTTTCTTTAGGAATAATATTTGCAAAAATGCCTTTCTTTTGTTCAACAACTTTTTGCTCGGATTGATTTTCCCACAAAAATGACGGAATCTCTTCAAAAGTGGCATATCTTCTTCGCAAAGAATTGGCAATTCCTAACTTTTCAACAATTTTTTCTGCTTCTACAATAGCATTTTGCGTTGGAGCAGCTTGTGACCGCATATAATTCGCTGGATTCATCTTCTCGGCAAAACGACGGGCAACCGATTCAACTGACATACCTGAAACTATGTCATCTAATAATGTACCAATCATAGAACTTCTTATATGACAGAATCCAGAAGGAGCAGTCGCAACAGCTAACCAAACAATATTTGTTTTCTGATTGGTGTTTCCTATACTATTTCGTTTTTCATGCAATGTTTTAAACCATTCTGCAATCCCTAATACTCTATCTGAACGGTATAATGCTTCTGATTGTAATAAAACTACTGCTTGTTCAACTGTCTCGAAAGTATAATCAAGTAATGCATTTGTTAGCATCTTAAATTCTTCTAGCTTCTCCGCCATCACTTGTTCCGCTGTTTGCAATCTAGAGTGATTCACCATTTCTTCGGGAACTACAACGGATAAATGATTCCACTTTCCAGTACGAGGCTGTCCTAATACGGTTGAGTTTGAAATAAATACACCAATGACTTTTGAGTTTAAAACTTCTGCTTTCATTGCTAAAACAGCAGCTTTAAAAAATGGAGGAGCGATATCCTCATCCCATATAGCTGATGCCATAATGCCATTTTCATCAATCGTTACAAGGTCACCAAATCGCTCAATAAAATGTCTACAAGCACTACAATTATAATGTTGTCTTGCTTCTACTGGTAAATTTTCCAAATACAAATCATATAGACCTTGAGCAGTTGTTTTAAATAATTTTTTATTACTAATCGCTTCATCAAAATAGCTTTTTAAATTTTTCTCAAATTCAGGATATCTATCATTCTCATTATTATATACAATATTTGATATGTTACTATTCTCTTTCAATTTTCAACATCTCCTTAGTATATTAAAATTTCGAAATCACTTTTTTGCATCTCTTGATGTCATCAACACCCAATAATCCTTAAATTCCCTCCATATGTATTTTTTTCTATCATACTAATATATCAGAAATCCTATTAAAATATAAATAGACGCTCGGTCCTTGGCAGGATCAAAGAACATGTTAATCGATTATGTCTCGACATTATTGTGTCCAGATTGGCTTTGTGACTGCACAAATAGTTAATGATACTTTTTGGTGTGTTACTTTTTTCGGGTCAGGTTTGTTGATTACCAGTATTCATTCTAATTAATTTGAAGACATTGATTTTCGCTATGGTCTACTCGCTTTCCTGCGAGTTAGCGTCGAGCTGCTTCCTCCGCTTCGTGCTTCGTTGTCCTGACACTTCGTTTTCGCGCAGATAGAACTGGATTGCTGTCGCTTTGCTTTCGCACGTAAAACATCCACTCCGGGCCTCGTCTGTCTCACTTTCCTGCGGGAAGCTTTGCACTGTTACGAAAGCGAAGTGACAGGAGCACTTGAGTAGCCATTTACTACTTTCAAAACTACAAACAAATAATCCTATTTCCGCTCAATAATAAATCTATTTTTCCCTAATCAACACGCCTGATTTCGTGTATCATTTTAAGTGTTCTTGGTGCAAAAATTTTAAACACACCTTTTATTCGTATGGATTTAGAACCAATAGGAGTTGAATTTTGTGGAGTCATGCCGTTAGGGACGTGCATCACTAAATTGATAGATTAAAAAAATAAAACTAAGCTACGGCTTATTGAGGAAAATGATGAACGAAATATTGTAGTAAGTCAAAACGCCAAATCAAAATTATTTGATTTAGTGATTAATTTATTCGGATTCTGTCTTCCGGCATTAGCAATGTTTGGTTATATGAACGAAGTTTTTTTAGTCTAATAGCACTTTATTATACCTGCTATGCTTATTACTTTTATTGCCTTAAATAAACAAGGGAGCATGTAGGAAAAGTGATTGATACAAATTTTTGAAACTTCACCTGTATTTTTAATCTAATTCTCAGGCATTTCACTATACAAACATAGCTACTAAATCATATTAATAGTAGTGTAAAGCTAACTTAGCTTTGCACCTCCTAGTTTGTGGTTTAGGGTCACTTTGGTTCGAGTGACCCTTATTTATTTATCGTTCATTGTTATGTGAATTCCCCTAATTTTTTTCATAACAATACTGATAAATATATAAGCATGATCCGATGAGTTATCTTAAATTTTATATGTTAGAATTTCCTTCAATGTACTTCCCGCCATAAACTAGCTAAGCTATTTGGTGTTTTCTCAGACATAGTAGTTATCACTACTTTTCTATTACCTTTTATTAGTGGCATTATATATGTGGTTTGTATATGTCTAGGAATCGTAGTCACTTTGGTCTGGAAACAAATAATTAATAAGCCACTTTAAAAAGAGCCTTTAAAACAAAGAACTATAAAAATATCCCCTGAATATAGACACGGACCACATTGTCTACTTCAAGGGGAACATTTTACGCACATTGTGACGTTCTAAAAAACTTCGTTAGTCATTCCACCACTTTTATCTAAGCGATACTTTTCTTTTATCTTTCCGAACAACGGAAAACATGTAAAAGCTAAATAATAAAATGATCATGACTGTTATTGCTAAAAAATATGTATCTTGTATCTTAAACAAGAAAGTATTCAAAGAATTTAATAATCCAGTTAACATCAACAATAACCAATAATTATTTTTTCTTTTTGATTGATCACCGTTATTTAGATACTTAGCAGAAAGCCAAATAAAGAAAGGTAAATAGCAGACAATCGAAAAAATTAGAATAGCCCATCCAATAAACGACATAGTACAATCACCTCCAAGAGCCTTCCTTATTTATACGATTGACATTTGTAATAGTTTCAAATTTATTATTCTATAAAAATGTTTCTTACATGCTTTATCCCCTAAGAATTTTCAAAATTTCGAGGAACACTATTTCTAGCTATCCCATTTTGAAATTCAGTTATTCATCATCATTAATTTTTCGGATTTTTAATTCAAACTGAGTAAAACCAAGATGAATACCTCCCCTCCTTTCTACACCAAGACATATTATAGATTGTAGAAGGGAGGGATATTTCATGGGATATTACGGTGGAAATAACTGTTGTTACGGAGGCTATGGCGGTGGCTATGGCGGTGGCTACGGCGGCGGTAGCTATGGCGGCGGTGGCTGCTGCGGATACTATGGTTATGGTCATGGCAGAGGACATGGTTCAGCATTCGCATTAATTGTCGTTCTATTCATTCTTTTAATTATTGTTGGCGCAACATTCGTCTATTAATTTTTTCCAATACTTTCGTTTCTAAATCAGATGAATAATGAAAAAGTTATTGCTATTTATCATTGTCACAATTAATCATTTCCATAAACTCTGTTGCTAAATTTCAAATACCTGGTAATAGAAGGATAACTACCCAGCCTAACATACTACAGTTAAAACAAAAAGGTCACTTTTGTCCGAGTGACCTTTTATTTATCATTTACTTAAATAATATAATAAAACCGCTACAATAATATTTGGTAAAGCAATGCATAAGGAATTTAAAGTAATTTTATTGCGTTCATCCCGATGTTCTGTTGTTTCGGTAGCAATATTTGCCCTCATCCGATCCCCACTAACCATAGACCCTGAAAAAATCATTGAAATGACAATGAAGATACAGCCAACCGCGCCTGAAACTAAATAAATCTTTTCCATTCCCCATAACATCATCGATATCAAAACACCGCAAAGTGATAAGAAAACACCAATTAATACATATTTCACCCCATATCCCCCCTACGTTATTTTACGTTCGATTACCATTTTCTGTTTTATTTTTTATTATACACACTAAGAATAGATATGGATGGTTTTTCTTCTAAAATGAAAATAAGCCTTTTCAAGATCTGAATAAGCTTATTTTTTGAAGTTATTATATACTTCCTAAATATTCAACAGCTAATTTTTGCTCATAGATATCTTTATCCAAGGATACCTTATATGCTTTACCATCAGGTTTTGAACTAACGATTTTATGGATTTCTTGATCGATAAAATGAACCGCTACTCCATCATCAGCGGCAATACCAGATGAGAGTTTATTAGCTTTAATTAAATTATGATAAGCAGGTCTTCGATTGACTTCACCATCATAATGAGGGCAATTACTTCCTGGGAGAAAACCTAAACATGATATCGGCTCTAATTCTCCTCCAAATGAATCCGTTATTCCTTCCTCGAACCAACAAATTGAACCAGCACTTATGCCTGTTAAAAGGATTCCCTCTTGCCATGCCGTCTTAAAAACGCTATCTAACGACCACTCTTTCCATAAAGCTAAAAGGTTTTTAGTATTTCCTCCGCCAACATAAATAATATCTTTTTCCATAATAAAACTTTCTAAATCTCGAGTTGGAGGTGAAAAAAGTGATAAGTGGGACGGAATGCATTGTTGTGAGTTAAAGAAAGAATAAAATTTTGCAATATAATTTTCCGAGTCTCCGCTTGCAGTAGGTATAAAGCAGATCTTAGGTTTGGCTTTGTTAGACTGCTGTAAAATATATGTATCTAATAATGGATTATGAGGCTCCATAGAAAAGCCCCCTCCTCCTAATGCAATAATTTGTTTCATCTTTTCCACTCCCTTTTCGAAAATAGTGTATTTTCTGATTATATAAAACTTCTAGAGGAAACGCACCCATTAGATTAAGAACTTTTTCATTTTATTATTGGTGTAGGTACACCATTTCTCCAATCCTTAATAAATGAGGATTGGTGAGGATTAAGATTTAAAGGTATTTCATCTCTCGAATAACTTCCATCGCCGTTTGAAAGGTTGGATGGAACGATTTCAAGGCGTTGGTACGTATTATTTGGATAGTTACCTCTACTGGTATCGTTGGCTTGAGATACATAAAAACTTGGCATTTGAAAATCGGGTAGAACAAATGCCTTATTTCAGCTTGTCAAAAATCTAACTATTTCACAGTAGGAGCATTAAGAAAAGATAAAGAGCGCCATTTATCAGTTGCTTTTTAAACGGATTAAGTAGTGTACTGTTATTCAACTAAACCAGCTAATAGTTTGTCAATAATTTTCTGTTAAAAGTTTAATAGGCACGTGCTATACTAAAAAAGTGCATAACAAATAACCGTCC
>NZ_JBIWGL010000038.1:0-42176 GCF_044763535.1 Lysinibacillus sp. NPDC095746 | reverse complement strand
GAGTAAGCCCAATTCATTTATCAATCAGACGTTTAGATAAAAATCAGGGTTGAAAACTTTGTATAATATTTTTACACAATATTAAGGACTTGACTATATTGTGTAAAATTCTATACAAAGTTTTTCAACCTTGATTTAAGTTTTCCTAAATTTTATAGATTACGTTGGAATTCGCCGCTAAAACTTTGAGTTTCGCCGCAAACCACACAAAGAACGCCGCTAAACCATAAAGTTTCGCTGCTAACAAGCTTTTTGCAATTCTATCAGCGATGTTTGTGGTTCTATCAGCGATGTTCGCGATTCTATCAGCGATGTTTGCGGTTTTATCAGCGATGTTCGCGGTTCTTCGTTGTTTCGTCCGTTCTTTCCTTCGTTTCGATGGGGCTTTCCGTCATTGGAGGTTCTCTATCCACGATTTCGGTTGTTCTATCAATGATTTCGGTGGTTCTATTCATCATAAGAGTTCTATCTACCATTATCGAGGCAATAGCACGCCCAATATTTGTAACTATTAGTAAATTATTTCGTCTAATTGGCAAAAGAATGAAATTTTTGGAGGCAGTCTAATGAAAAAATTTTTGTTTCTAATTTTGTTAGTAAGTCTTTTTTTGGTTTCTGCTTGTACAAATGGGAAAACACAAACACTAGAAACCATTTATAAGGATGCAAAAATTGAAAATATAGATAAAGTGGTCATCCAAGATGGTTCAACTGGTGCTTCAAAAACGATTATTAGGCAAGAACAAATCAATGATTTTATTGCTCTGATTAAAGATATAAAATATACTCCGCAAGACAATCAAGAAGCACGTGTTGGATGGAGATATGGTATTACTCTTTTTGATAATGAAAGAAAATTTAAATTCACATTAAGTGAAATTGATAATACCTACTATGATTCAAACCCGGATATTTATCCTATTGTAGAAAACTATTACAAACAGTTGGAAACTGAAGAAAAGTAAAGCTTTTAAAAAGACTAGACTCTCACTCCATAACTTTTATGTACAGACACAAAAAACCGATCTCCTAAGAGATCGGTTTTTTAGTTAAATGATTATTGTGCAGCTTTCGCGCGAAGAACCATTTGTAGGATACCACCGTGACGGTAGTAGTCTACTTCTACTTCTGAGTCGAAACGAGCTAAAGCTTGGAAAGTTTTAACTGATCCGTCTTCAGATTTAGCAGTAACTGTTAAGATATCACGTGGTTTCACGTTGTCAGTAATGTTTACAGAGATTTCTTCTTTACCAGTTAAGCCTAAAGTATCAGCTGATTCACCTGGCATGAATTGAAGTGGAAGAACACCCATCATTACTAAGTTAGAACGGTGGATACGCTCGTAAGATTGTGCGATAACTGTTTTGATACCAAGTAAGTTAGTACCTTTAGCAGCCCAGTCACGAGAAGAACCCATACCGTAGTCGTTACCAGCAAGTACTACTAAGCCAGTACCTTGTGCTTGGTATTTCATACATGCGTCATAGATGTACTCTACTTCACCTGTTGGCCAGTAAGTAGTGAAACCACCTTCTGTACCAGGAGCAACTTGGTTACGGATACGGATGTTTGCAAATGTACCACGCATCATAACTTCGTGGTTACCACGACGAGAACCGTATGAGTTGAAGTCACGGATTGCAACACCGTTTTCGATTAAATATTTACCTGCAGGTGTATCTTTACCGATTGCACCAGCTGGAGAAATATGGTCAGTTGTAATTGAGTCACCGAACTTCGCCATAATGCGTAAGCCTTCTAAGCCTTTGATAGCTTCTGGCTCTTTCGCAAGACCTTGGAAGAATGGTGGGTTTTGGATGTAAGTTGATTTGTCATCAAATGTGTATAGAGACTCAGTTGATGTTTCAATTGCATTCCATTTTTCGTTTGCTGTGAATACAGTTTCGTATTCTTTTTGGAATAATTCACGGTTAACTACAGTACCTAATACAGCGTTAACTTCTTCAGTTGAAGGCCAGATATCAGCGAAGAATACTTCGTTGCCATCTTTATCTTTACCGAATGAATCTTTTTGTAGGTCGATATCCACAGTACCAGCAAGTGCATAAGCAACAACAAGTGGTGGTGAAGCTAAGTAGTTAGCTTTTACAAGTGGGTGTACACGGCCTTCGAAGTTACGGTTACCAGAAAGAACTGAAGTTACGAATAAGTCGTTCTCTTTGATAGCGTCTTCGATTTCAGGAAGTAATGGACCTGAGTTACCGATACATGTTGTACAACCGTAACCTACAGTGTTGAAACCGATTTGGTCAAGGTAAGTTTGTAAACCTGAATCTTCAAGGTAACCAGTTACTACTTTAGAACCTGGTGCTAAAGAAGTTTTTACCCATTTAGGAACAGTTAGACCTTTTTCTACAGCTTTTTTCGCAACTAAGCCCGCTGCGATTAATACGTAAGGGTTTGATGTATTTGTACAAGAAGTGATTGCAGCGATTGCTACAGCACCTGTTGGGATTTCTACATCACCTTCAGCAAATTTAGCTACAGAAGTTTTTGCGAATTCATCTTCAGTTAAACCGAAACCTTGTGTACCTTGTGGTGCCACTACTGCTTCTTTGTAACGAGTACGCATTTGAGATAGTGGAATTAAGTCTTGTGGACGTTTTGGACCAGAAAGGTTTGGTTCGATTTCAGCTAAGTTTACTTCTAATACGTCAGTGTAAACTGGCTCTAAAGTTGGATCGAAGAACATGTGGTTAGCTTTTAAGTAAGATTCTACAACAGCAATGTGCTCTTCGTCACGACCAGTTAAACGCATGTAGTTTAATGATTCTTCGTCAATTGCGAAGAAACCACATGTAGCACCATATTCAGGAGCCATGTTAGAGATTGTCGCACGGTCAGCTAGTGGTAATTTAGTTACGCCAGGTCCGAAGAACTCAACGAATTTACCAACTACGCCACGTTGACGTAAAACTTGAGTTACTTTTAATGCTAAGTCAGTAGCAGTAGTTCCGTTTGGAAGATCGCCAACTAATTTAACACCGATAACTTCTGGGATTGGGAAGTATGAAGGTTGACCAAGCATACCTGCTTCAGCTTCGATACCACCAACGCCCCATCCAAGAACGCCGATACCGTTGATCATTGTCGTATGTGAGTCAGTACCTACTACTGAATCTGGGAAAGTTTCGAATGTACCGTCAGCATTTTCGTTTACGTGTACAACTGGAGCTAAATACTCTAAGTTTACTTGGTGAACGATACCAGTTGCTGGTGGTACAGCACGGAAGTTATCGTAAGCAGTTTGAGCCCATTTTAAGAAGTTATAACGCTCAGCGTTACGTTCGAATTCTAGGTCCATGTTTGCTGCTAATGCAGATGCATTACCGTATTTGTCAACTTGTACTGAGTGGTCAATTACAAGGTCAACTGGAATAGCAGGGTTGATTTTGCTTGGGTCTCCACCCATTTCTTTCATAGCAGAACGTAGAGAAGCAAGGTCAACTACTACTGGTACACCAGTGAAGTCTTGTAATACTACGCGAGAAGGTTTGAATGGTACTTCTGCTTCTGGATCTGCACCGTTACCCCATTTTGCTAATTCGTTTACGTGCTCTTCTTTGATAACATATGCATCATATTGACGTAAAACTGATTCTAATAATACTTTGATTGAGTAAGGAAGGTTTGAAACTTTTGCAACGCCAGCTTTTTCAATCGCAGCTAAGTCATAGTAATTATAAGTTTTACCATTAACTTCGAATGATGCGCGGCTGTTGTGTAAATTACCTTGTGCCATTTGCGGATCCCCCTAAATATCTTTTTGAAAAGGCTATATAAATTTTTAAAGCATCTTTTCTCCAATACCCATGATAGCTCATTTATATTCATAAGTAAATTACATTAATATTATCTTTTTCAATAAGTAATCCTTATGACCTTGATATCGAACCTAAAGTTTTTAATTTTTTGATGTGCATAATATGAAGGTTTTGCAAATTGGAGGTTTTTATACCCTTCTATTTAAGGGTATTTAAATGTATTTAACTGGGGCACTTTCTGGGGGCATTTTCTGGGGCACTCGTAGTTTTTTTAAAATGGTGCCCCACCTATAATATTGAATAATTTATAACAATCGGGCCCGGACAGGTACGTTATATAGTAAAAATCTTAACAAAGATTATAATTTACAACAATTTGTGTTTTTGTACAGATAATTATATTTGAAAAATTAAAAAAAGTCACTTATTTTATAAATAAATATTGAGTGACTTTTCATGTACTTTTATTTTAGATACATTACTCAGATTGTTTATCAAAACAAAATCCTTTAAACAATACTGTTCTTAACAATTCAGAATTAGTTTTTTCTAAATATTGGACTTTACAATGCAATCTCCAAAACATATTGCGCTCTAGCTCTACCATTGTAACAATATGTTTGTAATTTAACGAAAGGCTGTCTTTTCTTCTGGTTTAAAACAGAGCCATCTATAATTTTGAATTAAACCAACCTTATCATTTCTACTATTACTACCGAACCTCTATTTCGCATAATCGTAACCTCTTTTTAATTCAAATCTTATTAAAGTATTCTACATCGTTAGTAAAAAAGCGACTACTCTATTGAACAATGCCTCCGATAGTTGAAGAAGACTTAGTCCTATTAACTTTTTAAAATACACCGAAATCGTTCCACACCTGGATACTTTTCACCTAAACTCGTTATCTTAAATCCATAATTTTTATAAAAATTCACAGCATCTTTATCGGTTTCAGCAAACATTAAAGATAAAGAATATTTTTCCAAAACGAAGTTAATCATTTTACTCCCAATACCTATTCCTCTATGATCCAGAGATACTGCGATATGTTTTATTTCACAACGCTTTGGACTTAAAAATTCTATTCCAATACAACCAACAACCTCAGATTCAAGGTCATATCCATATAACTTTCTTACTGGAGATTGTATATATAATTTATATTCTTTCTCGACATTCTTTTCAGATGTTGCGAAGGATAAAAGTTCTCTTACATTAGGTTGAATAGATGTCGATTTAATTTCTTTCATAAAATATGTCCCTTCTTTTATTAAACTGCACCGTTAGCCATCCATGAAGCGCAAAAATCAGCTCTTCACCACAGAAAATGAAAGATGATTAAGTTCTTTCATGGGAGTTCAATAAAGAAAAAAGAGCTGCATATACAACTCAATGTTCTTCATTACTTAAATCACAATTCGTAGTAATATAATCAATTAATCCTCATCATAACAATTATCTACACATTCTTGTAAATAATCTAATAGATACTCGCTGAAGCTTTCATAAGTAATGGCATATAGTTCCTTTGAAAAACGACTCCAAGAGACAACAGGGCACTCGCCATCGTTCATTTGATTGGTATCTAAGCAACTCACACAACCATCGATATCTTCTAGAACAATATATTGTACAGGTAAGTTATATTTTTCTCTATACAATTGTGTGTGGTAAACAACTGAAGAATCTGCGGCTGTTGTTTCACAGCCGTGTATATCCATTCCTTTAAGTCCGCCGCTACCATACTGTTTTAAAAACCAATGATAACTCTTCGGGAATGTAATGTTTAGTATTTGTGCTGCTTCTTGAATCGTATCTTCATTTACCCCTCCCATAAAATCGCCAACTTTTTCATATGTGGAAATGATTGAAATAATCTTTTCATTCATTTTTTTATTTCCCTTCTAAATGTTCTCGTGCTTTTTCCAATAGTTATTTCTAAAATTATTATACAAGTTATTCCGATAAAACAATCTGGCCCTTTAATGGAATAACTTCATTATCACTTAACAGGTTCTTAATCCACAAGAAAAACCGGATTCCCTTCTTTATAGATAGGAAAATCCGGTTCAACTTTTTCAAAGCCACACAAAGAAGAGCAATTCACCGATTCGTAAAAAGGCAATAACTACTGTTACCAACCTGAAATTCTTCCGACTAATGTAGATTTATAAATAAAGTAAGAAGGTTACTTTAAACAGATATACCACTGCGGAATTTTAAATTCCATCACTACATTGAATGAATATCTGAAAGAGATTGTGCAATATAAAAAAGCATTGCAACTAGGCAATGCTAAGATTGAGGAATTCTTGACAACTTTACTACATTAAAACCAAAGCCTATCAATCCGCAAATAAAGAAAATATATGCTACTAGAATTGACATAGCTTCTAAGTTGTTAGTAAAGATTCTATATCCTCCTAAAGTAAATAATACCAAACCAAAAACCGAGCTAAGTAATGTTTTATTCTTTACAGACAAAAAAAACACCTCCAAATAATGGTATAGTTATAGGTTAACATAGATTTGGTTTTTAGTTAACCTATTCTATTTTTTCATTGAAGAGTGTTACAAAAACAAAGAAGCTTAAAAACAATATGAGAAAATTAATAAATATGGTGTGATCCACTTTTCATTGAGAATATCTAAGAATTTGTGATGAATCGCACTTAAATTAACGGGGGCTTTAGTAAAAAAAGAAATAACTTTTTTATCTTTTTTAAAATTAGGTCTTGATAAGTACCACGATAATTTATTCTATACATTGAATCACATCGTATGACTACGATGCCTTCCATGTTTTTGTCTTTTGTTAGTTGGAATATTTCGCCACCATTACCTTCTATTGAAGGTGTAACCAAAAAACTATTGAAGGTTCAATAATAGCTGAAAGAAGTTTTGTTCTTTAATAGAGGTTTAGTGGTAGCTAATATATCGAAAGCAAAACACTTTTTAGATTTTCTTTCATTTTAAATAACTTCGCCTCAATGTAATAAATTCTTTCCTTTTTTAAATACTTTACTATCACTTCATTAATTTATATATTTTTCCCCGAATTCCACCTTGTGTGGCAATTAATAGCAACAAAAAGCCAATCTTCCCTAAGCGTAAGGAAGATTGGCATTAATAATTCAAAGAAGAACTGTTAATTTAATTTGCTGACTGTATTTTTTACAGAATCCCATGGTTCTGTTCAAATTCTTGTTTTGTCATTCCATAGCAAATACCATCATGATAAGCTCCTTTTGTGAAAATGATATTTCTTAGTTGCCCTTCTTTCATGAAACCTAATTTTTCATGTAAGCGCATGGATGGCTCATTGAAAGAGTAAACGGATGTATTGACTTTTTGATATGCGCGCTCTGAAAAGAAGAAGCGAAGAACCATAAGAATCATTTCTTTTGCATATCCTTTACCTCTGTATGGTTCAAATACAGCTAAATAATAATCAAAAATTCCATTTTTAAGATCACAATCAAATGTTTCAATCATACCAACAATATTATTGTCCCTATCTACTGCAATAAAGCGGAATTCATCATCTTCTTCAGATAATTGCTCTTCTACCCACTCACTCATTTTATCGGCGGAGCGAGGAAAATGTATTGAATCCATATTACGTAGAATTTCGTCATCTAAAAATTCAAATACAACGATATCTTCTGGTTGTATCGCTCGTAGTGTAAGATTTTGCCCTGTCCAATAACTAACTGTCATATTTCTTTTCCCTCCATCATTTTGAAAATATAGTATTGATATGTATAAATGTTTTACACAACCAATTATTATTACGTTATGAGTTTAAAAATAGTTTCATCAAAAATTTTTTATTCTATTATTTCTTAATACCTGTCAGATAATTTGCAATTTCGTATTCCCCTATCTTACCATTCCAGCTAATATTCAGCGTAAGCGTTAAATTCATGTGAAAAACTTGTTGAAAGATTAAAAGAACTAGATGGTTGATTTAGAGATTGCGGAGACCAAACCATGTCATTACTAGCTTTATTGACTGTCTCTCGTTGGGACCCTCTCAATGGGCCCGTTGGACGTTGTTAAATAAAAAAAAACCAGGCTCAAAATTAATTGAGTACCTGGACATTAAACTATTCAGCTACTATATTTGTTACTTGAGCCAACTTAGCTGCTTTAATTTTACTAGCTCCACCTTGTGCTGCAGCCATGCCAGTAAACGTTCCTGTTTTAACACGCAAACATTATCTTGTTCGATGTACGCTACCCAACCGAAACTGCTTTAATAAATCTAAGACATTTCCAGCGATTGTTTTGTAGGGTATGCGCCTGTAAGACGCGATATTACTAGTATCTGCGGAAGACTTTTGTTGTTGAACATCACTTAAATTAATTAATTTAACTTAATTGCAAATTCCGAGTTCGGCTCACCTGCAAATACAACCGTTCCATTTTTCGGCAGTTTTACTTTGTTATTGCCGCTCACAACGGTAAAATTAATACATACTCCCTTTTCATCATACACCGCGAACGAACTCTGCGATGGCAATGCTACGGTCATCGTTTTCCCTGCTATAGCTTGCGGGATTGTAAACCATCTCGCATGCCCATTTGCTTGTAGTGTAACTTTGGATGATTGGCTTGCATCAAGCGGTTTTACGTTAGTTCCACTTACGTATAACAATCCTGACATCTCCATATATTCATTACCGTCTTCTGTATAGAAACGAGACTCCGTCGTATCACGGCCTGCCATCACAGGGATCTGGAGCTGATGCGCAGCCGTATTTGGGCCTGTAATTTTTCTGCCGTCCCAATAGCCCTCTAGACCTTCATTACGGTTAATTTGTGTTGTCAGCATCATTGGTACGAGATATTGAGCAGAACTATATTTCTCGTTTACAAGATAGTACTTAACGCCTTCCCGCTTTGCCCATGCGGCAGTAGTTTCCTTCGATAACACGTTGTCTTCTAGTTTCTCGGCTAAATAGTGAGTAACCACCTCTTGCCCTAAACCTGGCATCGCTATAAATGTGCTCTCCTTCAAATATGTTCGTCTATTTTTCTCAGTGACGAAGTTGAGCTTGGAGGTACCTGACTCATTGATAAAGCTTCCATCCGCAGTATATACATATTTTTCTTCTGGATTAGATAGTAAGATCAGTTCTCCATTCTTCGCAATTTCTATTTTTGAATGACTGAAACTATTGCCGTAAAAACCCGCTTTCTTTGCTACGTCTTGAGGCATCTTAGCCTTGACCGGCTTGCCAAAAGATTTGTTCGGCTTAATTTCTTTAATTGTGCCCTTCTCTTTAAGCGCCGTGAGTAATAATTCAGTCGCCATCAGTTGATTTGTAGTGCTGCTACCGCCGGATGACAATACAGCTACTGCCATCTTCTGTTCAGGAAGTACGACCAGTGAAGCATGTTGCAGTCCTGTGTCGCCGCCTTTAGCCAAGCCCTTTATCCCATATTCATTGAATGGATATAGTTTCACACTATCCCAGCCAAGACCGTAGTTCACAATATTATCTCCATCTCCTGGCCACATTCCTTTTTTATATTCCTCTTGTTCCATCGCCTTGACTGCCTTATCAGAGAGGATTCCTTTTCCCTGTCCCATAAATATTTGTGCGAATCGCACCATATCTTCTGCTGTGGAAGAGATCCCTCCCGTACCAATCACATTTACAGATTCAGTAGGAAGCTGCCCTTGGTACGTTGGAAAATAAAGTCCTGCCTGCTTAACGTTTTCCCAATTGTCCTGCGGCGTTTTTGTATGATTTAGCTTTAAGGGTTTTGTAAACCGATGATGTATAAATTCGGTAAAGCTCATACCGCTAACTCTTTCCACCATAATCTCGGCTAGCGTAAAGCCGTCGTTGCAGTATACTGAGAACGCGCCAGGATCCGCCTTCAATTGCTGGTTTGACAATTGCCTTAACAAGTTATCATGGGCATAGGTATCATTATCTTTAAATAAAAATGTATTATTAAACGTACTACCCTGCAAGCCGGAGGAGTGGTTCAATAGCATACGTGGCGTAATGCTTTTGTAACGCTCGTCTTTCATCTTGAAATCAGGAACATAGTGGACGACAGGAGCATCCAAATCGACTTTTCCCTCATCGACCAATTTCATTACAGCCGCAGCTGCATACATTTTACTGACTGAACCAATCCCGTATAGGGTATCTTTGGTCAAAGGCTGTTTCCCTTCCATATCGTTCTTGCCTGTCTGACCCGATAAAATAAGTTTACCATTATCAATTAGCGCATACTGCACGCTAGTCGTCTCATAGGATTTCGTAAGTAGAGTAGCCTTCTCTGTCGCAATCTTTTTCAGTTCTTGACTAGCTAATTCTTGGCTAGCTACAACCGTAGTCTGACTGCTAGAAAGCGCCATCGCCCCTGTTGGTAGGCTCATCGTTAACGCTAATGTAGCGGCTAACACCGCAGATAGTTTATTTTTCATAAAAGAATCGCCTCCTTGATTTCTAGATATACACTTCCTAAAACATGCCCCCACAAATAAAATTTTTTTGTCTACTTTAACACCTTGATTACCCCCCTTCATCAAGAAATATTTTCCATAAATAGAATATCAAAGTTTTATTTACTCGTAAATACAGTGATAGACTGATACCATATCGGGCTTAAGACTTATGGTTGATGACTGAGTAAATTAAAAAGACCAGCTCGGCTAAATTAGCTTTGCTGGTCTCTTCCATTATGCAGCTACAACATTTGCAACTTGCTCAAGTTTAGCTGTTTTTATTTTATTAGATCCTTCTTTGGCTGCTTCAGCACCAGTAAATGTACCGTTTTTAACTCACCATAGCTTACCGTCTGGCTCGAATGATTGACCGGATTTAGAACGTCAATTCCGCAGATGGGAATTTGAACTTGGTTGATTGGAATTATGACATGATAACAAAATTAAAGACAACAAATAGTAAAGGAGGCGAATTTGATTTCGGCCGTCTTTTTCGTTTAACAAAAGGTTTAGATCTAATTGGTCTACTTGCGAAGTGATAGAAATACGCTAAATCAGGGTAAAATACAGTTTTGTGTCCTCGTCATAGCGATAAGTAATACCAGTAGCAAATATTGCACTGTGAGTAACGGCGCTTAATAGCCAAAAGAGTTTTAATTCCAAACTTTAAAGCAGTTTTCCTTTTTTGTTTTTTTATATCCTTTAAATACTTTGGATTTCGAACGGCAATGTTCATTTCTTCACTCGATTTCCGGACAAGAATATTTAATAGTAGGAACGTAAGCAATTAAATCAAATTTTAATATGTAAAAAAGCCACGTTTTTGCGGCTTTTTCAAAACTCTTTTCTAAATTTGTTTCCTCAAAAGGTTTCAGTTGGGAAAAATTTTTATTAAGGAGAATGATATCGAATAGTAGCTGATACACCGTTTGCAAAAGAACCACCTGAAGTTTTTATTTCTACGGATAGAAGAGTACAACTATTTACTGAGAAATTAGACGTTGTAGTTGCACAACAATTTGGTGAAGTAGATGTACTTGGTCCAGTAATAGTTACAATAATCCCCGTAGCTATTGGAGCAGTAAAACCACAATTGGTACTTAAATATATTTGTGCTGAGGCTATATCTCCAGCTGTTAAATTATGATCTCTGATATTAAGAGTTAAACTTGTTATAACTGCATTTTGAGGAACTACAAATGTATTTTTAATGAAAGAAGCTGAGGAACTCCCAATCCCAAGAAAATCATTGTTTGCAACTGATTGATCTGTACTTAAGTAAACTTCCATTAGTCCTGGACCATTCGAACCTGTTGGACCAGTGGAGCCAGTTGCTCCTGTCGCTCCTGTTGTTCCTTGAACTCCAGTTACGCCTGTTGTTCCTGTGATTCCTTGAACTCCAGTTACACCTGTCGCTCCTGTTATTCCTTGAACTCCAGTGGCTCCTGTCGCTCCCGTTGTTCCTGTGATTCCTTGAACTCCAGTTACGCCTGTTGTTCCTGTGATTCCTTGAACTCCAGTTGCTCCTGTCGCTCCTGTTGTTCCTTGAAGTCCAGTTACGCCTGTTGTTCCTGTGATTCCTTGAACTCCAGTTACACCTGTTATTCCTGTGATTCCTTGAATTCCTGTTGCTCCTGTCGCTCCTGTTATTCCTTGAACTCCAGTTGCTCCTGTCGCTCCTGTTATTCCTTGAACTCCAGTTACACCGGTTGTTCCTGTGACTCCATGAACTCCAGTTGCTCCTGTTGCACCTGTCGCCCCTGTTGTTCCTTGAAGTCCAGTTGCTCCTGTTGCTCCCGTTGCTCCAATTCTCCCCACTATTATTTGCAGTCCAGCACCTGTTTCTCCGTTTAACCCACTTTGAAAGTTATTCATTGGATCACCTCCTCTCCTATTTCATAATATTTTTATTAGAAATAATGAAATAGACGTAACACTAGGTTATACGACCTGAAAAATAGATAAATGTGATCCTATAAATAATTAATTTTGTTTTACGTTTTCTAACTTCTTTGAAGAAGAGGGTTTCATGCAGCATTCCAAATAAGAATATTTAAGAGGAATAGAGCAACTTGGACAACAAGGTAATTTTTAAAAAAATATTTTTTCATTTCCGACATTCTTTGGTTCCTAAGTTTTAGATCTACTAAAGTCGACCGTTTTCCTGGTGTAACAAAAAAGCCCGATTTCTCAATTTTAATACTGAGAAATCGGGCTTTTTAATATTGCTGAAGCAGTCACAATTTTTGTACTAGCTTAGCTGTTTTATTTTTTGTTATAGCATTAAATTGTTCTCGCAATGATTTGAATTGTATGTGTAATAATTATTAAAAACCCTAAAACAATACAACATGTCGCTAGCGTACTCTTTTTTTGATTTTTTTGCTTTACGAGACCAAAAACAATCAGGCTTAATCCAATCACAATAGATACTATTGATAGAATTATAAAAAATGGTGTACCTAATGATATTACAGGAAAAATATCTGTTAATTGCATGTGAAATTCCCTCTTTTCCAGATTCTAATTTTAAATTTAGCTCTTCACCAAAATATGTACTGCCCTGCACATCTCGCTTCGAGAGAATGCTTTGAGAGGCGTTGTTGGAGTCACCTCGTCCCTCATACCTCTAACTCCTGCATTTCTGCGGAGTCACCTCTCTCCGCTTCCTATGCTTTTCATACCACCAATAACAGGTAATTGTCACTATGAGTTATTTAATTCCCCCAGTTCCTACTTTAAATTGTACGAATCGATTTCCTCTTTTTTCTTACTCATTCCTTACAAATTTATTAATTTTTAACTATCAATAAATTATAGGTATAGAAATGCAGTCAGTGAAAAGGTTGAAGGGACTGTCAATATTTTAGTGTAAATGACAAGCTATCTTTTTCGAAGGGAATGATTTTGGTTTTGAAAGGCATAACTCTTCCCAAAAACCAAAATTTCACGTTGCGTGTTCCTTCTCCTTATTCTTGTCACTCAAACAACACTTCAAGTTCTGCTCTCGGTCTGATGGAACAAAAAATACACACGTAATCACGTTTACTAAAAATGCAGTGCGAATTCGTATATAAATCGCACCGCATTTATGAAAGTAATCGGAAATCAAAAAAAATTATCATTATTTTTCAAATGAGGAACTTCACTTTATTGAAAAAAGATACGATTCAATGAAAAAAGATATGTATAGAAACGTTATCCCTTAGTTTCCCCCACCTATGTGTTAAAATGACAATCCTCATTTTTAAATAATCCTGAGCTGTAGCATATGGCTTAATATTACGATCAGCCATTATTTTCAACTACTTCTCATAATTTCATTCAAATAAAGAGATGATTGCTATAATCCATACGCCTATCACTATTATTAAAAACCACCAGCCCGTAAACTTTACGAACTTTTTTAAAAATGGTTTCTCAGTATATTTATCTGAAAAGGAACTCATTTTTAAGAAATCTTCAGGAAACTTCAACAACATGTAAGAAAAACTGCCGAAAATTAAAGTAACCAATATTGCCATAATAAACATTGTACCTACTCCTAAACTTTAAGTTTTTACGTGACTTAATAATTATATTATTTAGCAACTATATTGCACATCAAAAGATTCAAGAGCTAGTCTACAATTAGGTTCTAGAAACGAGATATACAAATGATACATTGTTCAACAAAGTTAAAATCCTTCTTGCAGTATTTCTCCACGTTTTTGGATCTTCGTGAAAAGCGTATACATTGCCGCGATTTACACGAAATTCAACATAAGAAACTCCAATAAAGTTCGTATGAATCTGTCATTAGGAGCAAATGCTGTAGGTATGTTCAAAAGTCTAAAAACAGCAACTTCTCTTACTTCTTCAAATGAGTACACAATAGCAACATTAGCTCCGAACATCACAAAGTAAATAAAACTCCATCACCTTCTAAAGGAGGAAAAAATGAATATAAAATTACGTCTTAAAATAATGATTTTTCTACAGTTTTTTATTTGGGGATCTTGGCTTGTTACATTTGGATCTTATATGATCAATACGTTGAATTTTACAGGTGCGCAAGTTGGAGTCGTGTACAGTTCTAACGGTCTTGCAGCCATTATTATGCCGAGTCTTATAGGCATTATTGCAGATCGGTGGGTAAAAGCAAATGTGTTATACGGAATATTGCATTTCCTCGGTGCGATTACCCTATTTACTGCTGCTGAAATTTCAGACCCTGCCATGATGTTCTGGGTAATGCTCTTTAACTCAATAGTTTATATGCCAACACTTGCTTTATCGAATACAATTTCTTATTATTACCTGGAAAACAAAGGTTTTGATGTTGTAAAGGACTTCCCACCTATTCGTGTCTATGGGACAATTGGTTTTATTCTTGCGATGTGGATTATTAGTCTTTCCAAAATTGAATTAAGCAATATTCAGCTACTCATTGCTAGCGGCTCTTCGTTGCTACTTGCACTATACACAATTTCTCTTCCTGCCTGTCCAACTTCTAATGCAATTAAGGACAAGTCGTTGGTAAGCCTTTTGGGACTAGACGCATTTGTTCTGTTTAAAGATAAAAAAATGGCGTTGTTTTTAATTTTTGCAATGCTATTAGGTGTTGCGCTTCAAATTACTAATACATTTGGTGATCCATTTTTACACGACTTCGCCTTGAATCCTGATTATAAAAATAGCTTTGCCGTTAAATATCCAGCTATTTTATTATCCGTGTCACAAATTTCAGAGGTTTTCTTTATTCTGACCATTCCATTTTTCTTACGTAAGTATGGAATTAAAAAAGTAATACTGATCAGTATGGTAGGATGGACATTACGTTTTGTTTTCTTTGGGTATGGAAGCCCAATTGGCGGAGGATTTTTATTATTGTTATTATCAATGATTGTTTATGGTTGTGCCTTCGATTTCTTTAATATTTCGGGAGCCATTTTTATGGAAAAAGAAGTCGACCACCGCATTCGTGGTAGTGCTCAAGGATTATTTAGTACAATGGTCAATGGCATAGGCGCCTATTTAGGAGCTGTTATTAGTGGAAAAGTAGTTGATTATTTTACAGTTGACGGAGTCAGGAATTGGCAATATATTTGGTTATTCTTTGGTGCGTATACCCTCGTTTTGGCAATCATTTTTGCAATAATTTTTAAATATAATCATGACAACGGTGCAATAAAAAACGCTGTGAAACAGTGATTTAAAAGGAAATTTAGAAAGAGCCTTACCTTTTGGTGATGGCTCTTTTACTGTACTTTTAAAGTTTGTCCTCATGAATGGTTAGATTAGATGGATTGACGTTTTCTCCACTCTTCAAGAGACATCTCATTAAAACTCTCAACATCATCTAGTCTCAACGGTGTAATTAATTCTAAAGAATTACCATCTGGATCTGAAAAGTAAATTGCAGCATGTGCATGAGGATTATTTGACAGTACTAAAGGTTGATGTTCGGAAGCAAGGCCAAATTCAGTTCGAACTTCAATGCCGATTGAAGACAACCACTCTTTTACATGCTCAAGATCTTCTTCATCAATTTTAAATGCCAAATGTCTGATAGATGGATGGTATTTTAAGTGGACACGATCGCTCTCCCATAATCCTAACCAGCTTTCTCCTTTAACGATCCAAAAGAAAGCAACTTTTCCTTTTTTATAGGCTAGTTCCAACCCTAATTTTTTATAAAATTCAATCGAGTTTTCTAAATTACTAACTGGTAAATGAGCTTCATATAAACCTTTTATCATGTAAATATCCCCCTATTTCAGCATTATTTATGAAATAGTATATTAAAAGCACAACCCATTTACATCAATCTTTCGTCTGAAACATCAATAATTTCCATTAAAATTCGGTATAGCAATTTACTAGATTGTTTCATAGTAACCAAATTAAATACCAGCTGTAGATGTATCAATTGCGACAACAACAACTATAGCTTTTGCCCTTTGAAAATATCAACGGTCCATCAATTAGCACACACTAGTGTAACTTTTTCTCCATTCATATATCCCTCTAACAAATGAATAGACATTCAGTATGTTTTTCTATTATCATAAAGTACAACTACTACTTTTTGTAGATAAAAAATGAATATTAGAGAAAATTTAGCGTGTTTCGGAAACCAAGGGGGTTATTTTAATGGGGAGAGCCCAACAACTTGCACCAAATTTTTATTGTATTGATACACACGATTTAAATCGGGAACAGCGTACAAGCTCTTATTTGCTTATCGATGAAAAAATTGCATTAATCGAGACTTCTGCTAGTCCTTCTATGCAATATATAGTAGAAGGGTTAGATGAATTGCATATTGATCTAGAGGATATTCAATATGTAATTGTTACGCATATCCATTTAGATCACGCTGGAGGTGCAGGCTTGTTTTTACAAAACTGTCCAAATGCTACATTTGTTGTGCATCCACGAGGTGTATCTCATATGGTGGATCCAAGTCGTCTAATCGCAAGTGCAAAGAGTGTTTACGGGGCGGAGTTCGATCGTCTATTTGATCCGATTTTACCTATCGATGTTGAACGTATTATAGAAATTGGACATGAGGAAGTACTATCATTAGGTCAACATCAGCTAACGTTTTATCATACAGAAGGTCATGCAAAGCATCATGTTTCCATGCTTTATTCGGCTACGAATGGATTGTTTGTTGGAGATACAACTGGTGTACGTTACCCAGAAATGGAGAGCGAATCAATTGATTTAATTATTCCCTCCACTTCACCGAATCAGTATGACCCAAATACAATGGAGCAGTCTATCCAGCTTTATGAAAAATTAAATGCTTCAGAATTGTATTTCGGTCATTTCGGTGCATATAAAAATCCAGCTGAAGCTTACAGACAAGTGCGCTACTGGACACCGCTATTTTTAGCTGAAGGAGAAAAGGCATTAAAAGTATCTAGCGATTTTAAAGAACAAGTACAATTTTTAGATACTCGCTTAAAGGCCCTTTTGTATAACTACTTACAGGAAAATGGTATCTTAGAAAATCATCCAGTTTATCAAACAATCCCATTTGACACCATTGTTTCGGCAATGGGAATTCTGGATTACTTAGAGAAAAAGAATTCCCAAAATTAAAGCAAACTTAACTGGAGGGGAGTAATCCTCTCTGTTTTCTTTTATGTTCTTTTTTCTTCAAAGGTTATCGACTAAGGGCATTGTCAATTCAATAAAACCAACCTCCCCATCAAACCTGCTTTAATAATTAATAAAAAATAACAAGGGAACCTAAATAAATATAGTTCCTCATTCTTATTCTTTAATACAAATCTCCATAGTCTTTATAAAAGTAAGTGTTTTTTCAAATAACCTGGGCTGAATCTCAGGATATGTTAGAAATTTTGGTAGACTACTAAAAAGTTTTACTTCATCAATTTCAGAAACAGGTAATTGACCAATTTCCTTAATCCTTGCAAAGTATAATCTTCCATAAACTTTTTTTAAGGAATCATCCATTGAATAATCGCAGATAGGTGATAGGTCAATTTCTTTACATCCAGTCTCTTCAAACAACTCTCTTTTTGCCGTTTCATGAATCATCTCACCTGGTTCTCTGTGACCACCAGGTATCTCCCAAGATTGCCGATTAAAATGTCTAACATAAACCCATTGTCCCTGATAACAAGCACTTATCACAGAAAATCCTAACTCTTCTTCATTTACTGAACCAATATCATAAATTTCGATTTTCATTTTTCACCTCATACTTTTTTCATTTGCATAGGTTTTAATTACTCAAATTTTTGAATTTGCGAAATCTGTGCATTAGGACATCGTTTTTTTAACTCTAAAATAAACTTCATTTTATCTTCTGGTAAAATTTTTATACTACCGTAATTCGCTGTTTTATAAAATATTTCCAGACCCTTATCAGATGATGAAATTAGATAACCAGTATATTTATCTTTCGTAGAAGAAACCCTTGTTATACTTTGATACGGAATCTTACTTTTGAATGGCCCACCTTTGATTAAAAGATAATTTTCACAGAAAACAAACTTAATCGAATTTGCGTACCAAAAAATAAAAACTATTGAAACAATAAAGGCCGTTGACATAATAAAAACAGTTAATAAAGATGTGATGAACGGAAGAAGTGAAATAGCGCCAAATATCCAAACCAATAAAAACATAATGATTGTGAAAAAAATATCTGTTTTCGCTTGATAAACCATTATAGTTATCCCACCTTTCTTATTAATCTTCGCTAAATTTAAATAAGTAAATCAAGTCAACCTTATAAGTAATTTAACACTAATTTTTGATGTATCAAACATGAGAAATAGATTGCAAATAAGTTTGTTAAAAAGCACCGACAATAATGGAGGGCACTGAAAAACTTACGTTTTCATAAAAGCGAACCTTTTTCAGATAAAAATAAGGGACTTCTTGTTCAATATGGACTTAAATTAAGGGTTTCTTGATTTGAAATCATCGGGGGCACCACCTGCACATTAATTCTTTTATTATAAAGGAAAGCGTGACTAAAATAATTGTGTGATACATTGCGTTGTTTGGAGAAGCATCGCTCGACTCCTGCGGGAAAGCGAGACAGACGAGACCCCGCACAAAGCGAAGCGTAGGAGGAGGCTCGGCGCTCGCCCGCGGAAAGCGAGCGGAATGCTTCGGAAAACAACAGTAGAGTCACAGTGCCAAATGAAAAAGAGAGGTATTCAACGATTTAATCGTTGAATACCTCGCAATGTGAGAAGATATAGACTTTTTCAGTGCCCTCCAATAATGCCGACGCTTTTTCCTTTTATCGAAGTTTAGCTTCTATCAGCCTGGTCATTTAGTAAACATCATTGCTCTTTTAAACGCTCTAAAGCTAATTTAAAATCCTGACTTTCCCCTACTTGACGGAAATTTTTAAAGGGGTTGCTCACATTTTTCATTCGCTCCAGTACAGCGGGAATAGTAAAGAGGTCTGGTGTTAAATGCTCATTGACTTCTTCCCAGTGTAATGGCGTTGCTACTAACCCCTTTTCGTTGCCACGAGTCGAGTATGGAGCAATAATCGTTTTGCCTTCTGCATGTTGCACATAATCTAAATATAATTTTTGATGTCTATTTTTCTTTAATCGTTCGATTGTATACAATTCCGGTTTTTGCTCACATAAAAAACGACAAACAAATTCAGTAAATACTCGCACCTCTTCATAAGTAAAGGCATTTTCGGGTAAAGGTATATATAACTGTATTCCTTTGCCTCCTGATGTTTTAACAAAAGATTGTAGCTTAAAATAATCGATAATTTCCTTTAAATCCAGTGACCCAGTAACAGCAAGTGAAAATTGCTCAACAGAAGGAGGATCTAAATCGAAAACAATCTCAGTCGGATGCTCAGTTTGCAATGTTTGGAATGGTATGTGCAGCTCTAGTGCAAGCTGATTGCCTAGCCACAATAATGCTTCAAGATTGTTACATACTAGATAATGAATATCGTCCATCCATCCTGTTGCAACAAATTCAGGTATTTTCTCAGGACTACTTTTTTGATAAAAGCTTTCACCAGGCACTCCATGAGGAAATCGAATTAACGTAAGTGGTCGATTTCGCAAAAAAGGTAGCAAATACGGAGAAATCATTTGCAAATAATGCAAATAACCATCCTTCGTAATACCGATTTCAGGCCAAACAGGCTTATCAGGATGCGTAATTTGAACAGTATCTGGAATAGGAAAAAGTTGACGTTGCATATGCTGCCAATGACAATCCTCTGGCAACATCTCCAGTCGAAATGCATGAAAACGCGGTTCTCGACATTTACTCCCATCGAAATCAATACAGGCAATATCAAGACAAATAGATGGCTCCAGCTCCCATGTTTCATTATTCCTCTGTCCATTTGTTTGAAAAAAAGCAATGAGCGTTTTCCGTTCTTCCTCTGACATTCCATGTTTAAAAATAACTACTTCAACTAGCTCTCCCTGTTGATAAATACTACCATGAAAATAACCATTACCATGATCATATTTCGTCACTATTACCGTAACATATCTCCAATTTTTTATTTTTAACCAATGTGTCGAGCGTGTATCTCCTATCCATTTACTCGTTATCTTCTTTGCAACCATTCCCTCTCCATTGTAAACTTTAATAGCCTGCCAAAGAGGCTCACTATGCTCCACACAGTTAATCACTTGCAAAGGACATTGATCCTCATAATTGACAGTCGCCGGGAGCTTTAAAGTTGTAAAAAGCTTAGAAAGTTGCTGTTTGCGTGTTTTTAAATATTTATTTGTCAGCGACTCCCCTTTATAGCTCAGTAAATCAAACGCAATATAATGACAAGGAAAATCTTTTGCATGAGTTGCAATAACTTCTTTGTTTTGCATCCGCCCTCTTTTTTGAACGTGCGAAAAATCACTTTTGAAGTTATTCGTTAAATAAACTAATTCACCATCCAACGTTAATGGTAAAAACTTTTTTATTTTAGTAAATATGCTCTTACAAAAATCAAGTATCTCCGGAAACAGGTGAGTTAAGTTATTGCCATTTCTGCTTATTAACAATGGCTGTTCGTCCCAAACTAACATACATCTAAATCCATCATATTTTGTTTCGTACATCCACTCCTCACCGATAGGCGTTTCGAGCACTTCTGTTAATAGCATTGGTTTCATTTAAATACCTACTTTGCTTTTTACCTTCAGTTTTTGACGATTTCACTTTAAGATACATAAAAATAAGCAAAATATATCATAGTAAGAAAAACGAGGTGATACAAATGCATACAGTTTGGAAAGGCAGTATCTCATTTGGTCTAGTCAATATTCCAGTAAAACTTCATGCCGCAACAGAAAATAAAGACATTAAATTGCGCCAGCTCCATAAAGAATGTCACACACCTATTAGCTATAAAAAAGTTTGTGAAGGCTGTAACCAAGAAGTAAAAGATGAGGACATTGTGAAGGCTTATGAATATGCAAAAAATAAGTTTGTCGTATTAGATCCTGAAGAATTAGAGAACTTGCGGAAGGAAAATGAAGATAAGGCCGTTGAAATCATTGATTTTGTAAAATTAACTGAAATCGACCCTATTTATTTTGAACGTACTTATTTTTTATCCCCTGATTCGACTGGCGGAAAGGCTTATGCCCTATTACGTCAAACATTAGAACAATCTGGAAAAATAGGTGTAGCTAAAATTATTATCCGTTCAAAAGAGCAATTAGCAATTGTCCGTGTTTATCAAAATGCATTAGTAATGGAAACGATTCATTACCCTGATGAAGTAAGGAGTGTTGCTGATGTCCCAAGTATTCCAAGTGAACAAAACATTGTTCCAAAAGAGCTAGAAACCGCACTCATGTTAGTCGATCAATTAACAACAGAATTTAATCCTGAAAAATATACAGATGACTATCGCAATGCTTTAATGGAGCTTATAGAGGAGAAAAAAGCTACAAATACAATCTCGACAAGTGATAAACGTCCAGTACCTGATAATGTAACGGACTTAATGACAGCTCTTCAAGCCTCATTAGAAAAAACAAAAAAGCCAGCATCAAGAAAACGAGCACCGAGAACGAAAAAAAATGCTTAAAATATACACGGAAGAAGCGTATCCATTATTTTTGGATATGCTTTTTTAAAGAATCTGCCTCTTACTTGATACGACTAATAGCTTGTCATAATATATTCCATATTTGTGATAAAAATTAGGTTTGCCAATCTCCTCAAAATAACGATTCCACTTAAACATTTTAATGAATATCGCAAAAGTTGGTTTGTAATTGGACTTTTCCAAACCGAGTTTTTGGAGCGTAAATCTTTTTATGATTCGATAGATTCTGATGAAATAATTTGTATCTAAAAAAATAATTAAGTCGGCATTCAAAAAGCTTTGTGCTACCCAATCCTCATTATGAACGCCCTCAATAATCCACGCATTTGTAAGAATAATATTATGTAAATAATCCATTTTTTGTTGATCGGTCCTTCTAATATCACCGGAATTTTGCCTTATCCAAACAACATTATCTAATTCATAATATGGTATGTTTAATTTCGTGGATAATTCTTTCGCTAAAGTTGTTTTCCCACTAGCAACAGAGCCTATGATATGTATTTTGCGTGGAAATTTCTTGTTCAAACGAATCCCCTCTATTTCTTTATAGTGTATTAATTATGTAACTCATCACCAGTATTTAGTGATGACAGGGGCTGGGCGACTCCTTGGGAATAGCGTTAAGATGAGCCCATGGAGTGCAAGTGAAGCGGCTCATCGGACACCGTAGGAAAGCAATGGAAATCAATCCCACGTTCATGACACGGCCCAATTTGTGTGAATATTGTATTTATTATACAATATATCTCAAATAAAAATATAATTGATGGAGTTGAATTGTATGTATAAAATAGGAATTTAATGAAATATAATAACCCTATTGAATATGATGCACTTCATGAAAATTATAACGTGGATTTATATTTTATTGAAAATCTTCTTAACAAAAATAATGATACGATAATTGAATTAGCCTGTGGCACTGGCCGATTAGCTATTCCGCTTGCCAAGCAGGGATACCATGTTTATGCAGTAGATATCCATGCAGGGATGCTGCAATTGGCCATTGAAAAAGCGAGAAATGAGAATATTAATATACATTTTACTGTGCAAGACTGTACACAGCTTCAATTACTAATCACATCAAATTTTGTCTTTATGACAGGAAATGCATTTCAACATTTTTTAAGTAATGAAAGTCAAAATGCTTTATTCCATTCCGTTAAAAAGCACTTACATCCAGGAGGAGAATTCGTCTTCGATACGAGAAACACTATTCTAAGTGAACTGACTATCGTAGATGAATACGAAAAAAGTTCAGTCAATAGCGAAGGTGGAAAACTAACTATTCAGCATCGTGAAGAATATGACCCTATCACACAAATCTTAACTTGCCGTTCAATAAATAAGCTAGAACACGCTACTTTCGAAGATTCAATTCGACTTCGCTATACATATCCAATGGAAATGAAAAGGCTATTAGAACAACATGGGTTCGAAGTGTTACACATATATAGATCATGGAACAAAAATGACTTTACAAAAGATAGTCCATCAATGATTGTACACGCACGTTTACTAACATAAAACGACAAAAAACAAATGCACGTTCTTACATTCTGTTAAAATCAAGAATAAATTAGGAGCTAAGTAGATGATAAACATTCGTGAACGTATGGAGCATTACCGTATAGCTGGCCTAAGTCTAGTAGCTATCGATAAGGGAAAAATCAGTAACATAGGTCATTTTGGTGTTCTAGAGGCAGGTACCAATAAAAAAGTTAATGAGCATACCGTTTTTAATGCTTGCTCTATTAGTAAATTTCTAACAAGTATTTTAGTGATGAAATTAGTGGAACAAGGGATGGTAGATGATGAAGATGTTAATAAAAAATTAGTTTCATGGAAGATTCCTGACAATCCATTGACAAAGCACAAAAAAGTTACATTACGCAACTTACTATGTCATCAATCTGGTATTGTGGACCCTGAGGGCAGTTTTTTGGAACTAGAATCTTTTCAAGAAATACCGTCCATGGTGGAAATATTGAATGGTACAACTCCTTATTGCGCAACTTCAATCGAAGTGACTTCTGAGCCTGAAAGTGAATTTCACTATTCTGATGCAGGCTTTTGTCTTATTCAATTATTGATTGAAGATATAACGCAAAAACCTTTTTCTCATCTCATGGACAATATTATTTTTAAACCACTATGCATGACGAACAGTACTTTTTCTACTTCTCTCTCAACATCAAATTTAGATAATTTTGCATGTGGTCACGATCGAAATGGGGCATTAATTCCAGGGAACTATTCTATTTACCCTTATATTGCAGCTTGTGGTATATGGACTACCCCAAGCGATTTAACAAAATTATTACTGGATGTAATGAAAGTTGTTAAAGGACAAAGTAAAATCGGCATTACGACAAAACAACTAAATGAACTGTGCCACCCACAAGGTTGTAAAGAATGGGCGGGCCTTGGGGTATTTCTAGATGGCACGGGCGAAAAGCTCGAATTTTCTTCTCTTGGTTGGGGTACTGGGTTTCAATGTATGCTAGTAGCCTATCCATTCCTCGAACAAGGACTTATTATAATGACTAATTCTGATACAGGTACGCATCAAATGAAGGGTATCATGGGTGAAATCTACCATTCGCATGACTAAAAACAGAAAAAGAGGCTATCATTCAGCCTCTTTCCTCATCTCATAATGCATTTGCACCATTTGCCCATAGCGTTGTGTATTGACTAACTTCAAATCTTGATATGGGTTATGATTCTTAAACAGTGGAATTCCAGAGCCTAAAAGATGCGGTGTAATTGTAATAATGATTTCATCTATTAACGCTTCCTTCATGAAGGCATCGAGAATTTCTGCTCCACCTACCATCCAAATTTTTGAGCCATCCTGTTCTCTTAATTTTTTCGTAAACGCTACAACTTCTTCATTCACAAACTCAACATGTTCGTTTTTACCAGATCGTGATGTTGTGAATACATAACATTTCTTATCGGAATATGGAAAAGGCTCAATATGGTCTACAACGTAATCATACGTTCTCTTGCCCATAATAATAGTATCGATGGATTGATACATGTCTGAATAGCCAGCATCCCCTTCCCCCGCTGTTTCTTCTAGCCATTGTAAATCATCATTCTCTTTCGCAATAAATCCATCCAAACTAGTCGCAATATATAAAATGATTTCTCGTGACATACTGTCATCTCCTTTTCTTTTTTGTAAAAATCATGAACAATATTTATACTATACACAATACATGACAACTACTGGCATGATTAAAAGAAAAGGTGAGAAAATGTCAAAAGCACAACGTTTATTAGATATACTGCTGTTTGTTAGTGCAAAAAAGAAATTTACCGCTCAGGAAATTGCTGATGAATTCAATATATCGATTCGTACGGTTCATCGATATATTTTAGATTTAAGTGATATGGGCTTATCCATTTACGCTGAACAAGGGCGAAACGGTGGCTACACTGTTCTATCGAGCAGACTTCTTCCCCCTATTTTATTTACAGAAGATGAAGCCGTTTCAATTTTCTTTGCGTTTCAATCACTACACTATTATCGTGATTTACCTTTTAATACGGAAAGTAAGTCCGCTTCTCATAAGCTTTATAACTCGCTTCAGGAGGAGGCGAAGCGGAAAGTGGATAAACTTCAATCCTATATTGCGTTTTGGAATCCTAAACGCGGGATTGAAACACCTTTATTGAAGGCTGTTTTAGAGCTAGCTATTGAAAACAAAAATCTACATATTCAATATGAATCTAAATCGGGTACAACAACGAAACATATTCATCCTATTGGTGTTTACGCACATGATGGATTATGGTATATGCCCGCCTTTGACTACACGAAACAAAAAATATTATTGTTTCGTGTAGATCGTATTCTTTCTATCGTAAAAAGCGAAGAAAACAAAGAGAAATTTTTAAATCTAGAGGAGTGGTTTGGCAACACCTATGAGATTAAACAACCCATTCGTTTACATGTACTATTAACAAGGGAAGGTGTACGACAATGCAAAAGCGAACCAAACTTTGAAGACTTAGTCGTCATCAATGAAGATGGCACAGGCTATATCGATTCCATAATAGACAAAGGTGAACTAAATTTTATAAGTCCCCTCTTTTATCGACTTTGTATGCATGCTCAAATTGTAGAACCAAAAGAATTAATCAATATTTTACGACAGCAGGCAAAGGACATCCTATCTATATATCCAGAAAAAGATTAATGTAATATGACGATTTTGTAAGATTGGCGTAACATTCATCGTTACTACTTTATGGACAATTTTCTTATACTTTGTAAGTAAGGAGGAGAAAACATGCAACCAATTGAACTAAACAAACGAATTGATACATTAGATTATTTAAGAGGATTTGCTTTATTAGGCATTATATTAGTAAATATTCCGGCGTTATTATGGATTAAAACACCGGACACATCTATAGATATTGCCTATAACAGATTTTTAATATTATTTGTGGAAGGTAAGTTTTTCTCGATTTTTTCATTTTTATTTGGTGTAGGATTTTATATTTTTATTTCCCGAGCAATGGCTAAAAATAATAACGCCTATCTTTTATTTATTAGAAGAATTATTATTTTATTGTTAATTGGGCTTGTACATTTTTATTTCCAACCTGGAGAAGCATTAACCGTTTATGCAATTTTCGGGCTAATTGCTTTACCATTTTACAAAGTTCGTAAAGAAATAAACATAACTTTAGGGCTTATCCTATTAGCCATAACAGCTTATTATGGCATCAAAATCGCGATGCCGTTCCCACTAATTTTACTAGGATTAGCTGCTGGGCAATATCAAACTTTTGAAAAGATCCATGACAATCGTAAAAGCATATTAACCTTTACAGTGATTATGTTCATGATTAGCATAGGTGGCTTACTGTATCAATGGCATTATGTCCCTGAGGCAATGCTGAACATTGACAATATGACAACGGATGAAATGACTGAACATATGACAAACATTGAAAAATTTTCATTAATCGGTCTTCAATTTAGCCCTTTTGTATCGGCATTTTATGTAGGTTTATTAACGTTATTACTTAAACTTCCTTTATGCCAGGCCTTACTTTCACCATTAAAAGACTATGGACGAATGGCATTAACAAATTATTTAGGGCAAACAGCGCTCATCTTACTAATTGGCAAAGCTTTTGACCTTATTGGCAATATTCGTTTTATCCAATCTCTTTGGATTTGCATAAGCATTTACATTTTCCAACTACTGTTTAGCAAAATTTGGCTTAAATACTTTAAATTTGGACCATTAGAATGGTTGTGGCGAATGGGTACTTATTGGACAGTACCTTCATTGCTAAAAACTTCTAATTATAAGGAACGCTCCTAACCAAAAAACTTAAAATGACAAATACCTAACAATTAGCTTTCATTCTTCATAAAATAGTAATGTACCTAATTCGCTTCCAACTTGCTCAGATAATGGGCAAGAAACACACCCCCATTATTAATTTTTTATTTTTTGGTCATTTTTCTTAGGAAAAGTGACCTTTTTTCTATTTTGTTTAAATAAAAAGCCGACAAAATCATTAAGATTTTGTCGGTACTCTACTTATTTAGCAGCCCAAATATCTATTTCTATTTTAATATCAGGGAGTCCTAAAGCCGTAATATAGGCTATCGTCATAGAGGGATAGGGATTTCCAAACATCGATTCCCATTGTTGATCGAAGTCATCCCAATTAATTTCTTCTGTTGCCCAAATATTGGCCTTCACCACATTGTCTGCATTAAGTCCCTCTGCCTCTAATATAATTTGAATATTTTTCAACGTATTTTTAACCTGCTCAGATAGTGATGATGGCAACTCACCGCTAGCCCCTACTCCAATCTGTCCAGATAATGCATACATTGTTGCATTCTTAGGGATTATTGTAAGATGACTGTAATTGCCAACTGGGCTAGGTACTTGGATAGGATTTTTGCGTGTTATTTGATTCATGGTTATTCCCCTTTAGGTTTTTATTTTTCTAAAAAAGGGCAGACTCGTCCCTTAAAACTCAATTTTAGAAAAAAACAGCTGTTGAGAATCCAATACCCATACTTAAAAAACATATTGATCTTTTTTTCATTTGGATTCTCCCCCTTACCTAAAGTTAAATTCAAATTACCATGTTTTTCATAAAAAATCAAATATCTACACTTTTAATCAATTTTGATGTTTGGTAAAAAGCTTTACTAATCCCAATAAACAATAAACCACACCTGATACTATAACACTATAAAATAACACAGTGATTGAGGTTGGACCCCATACTTTAATAAACGTCCAATTTGATCTATCTACTAAAATTTTTGGGGACATACTGATAAGTGCAAAGATTATTGCAACACTTACAGAATGCAAGATTAATAATAAGATCCTTTTCATATTTAAAGCTACTTTAATTCGTTGTTTTTTAATAATTTCCTTTAAGGTTTTTAACAATAGAATGCTTAAAAACATCCCAAAGCCTACAATAATAACGCATAAAAGTGAAACAGCTTTATCCAGCTTCTGAAGGTTATCAGAATGAACAGCATCAACCGTTTTCCCTTCCCATAAATCCATCACACCTTGACCTATCGCTGTTGTATAGCTCGAATTCATATTAGATAATATGGCCACTCCCAATTGTTCATCAGGCTGCATCATAAAATAAGATGTAAATGTTGGATTTTCCCCGGCATGAAATAAATATTGTTTTTTATCTCTTGCTATCACTCCCCACCCACTACCGTAGTATGTATCCTTATCGAAAGGTTCAACAGATTGATCTGGAATATGTGATTCTTGAATAATTTTTTTATCAATCGAATAAATTTGGCTATTGCCTAACTGTAGCTTTAACCATTTTGCTATATCATTTATGTTACTTATTATATACCCTGCAGGCACATTTCCACGGTAGATAGGTGGTGTATAAGCCTGCTCTTTCATAAGCCCTATCTTATATCCTGACGCCATCTCATTAGATTTAACTTGATGAAGTCCAACAAATGAATCCTTCATATTAATCGGCTCTAATATATGCTGTTTGATATACATATCAAAGGGTTGTTTTGAAACTTTTTCAATAACTAGGCCTAAAACATCATAATTGAGTGTTGCATATTCGTATGAACTACCCGGTTGTCTATTTAAAGGCTGATCAAGCAATTTTTTGACGGTCAACTCAAGAGCATTCGGTTCGTTACTTTTTGGGATATTATATAGCGTGTTAGTAGTGATGCCACTTGTATGATATAGAAACTGATTAATAGTAATGGACTGAGGCTTGCCATTATATTTTAACGTTAACCATGGGATATATTTTTGGACATCATCAGAACGTTTTAGTAGGCCTTCCCTTTCCAATTGAAGAATGGCTAATCCTGTGAATGCTTTCGATGTAGATCCTAGTTCAAATAATGTATTAGAGGTAACTGGTGTTTTTGACTGAACATCGGCATATCCAAAGCTTTTTTCATAAACCGTTTTCCCCTTCTCAACAATTACTACCGATATTCCTGGAATTTTACTAATCGCCTTTTGTTCTTTAACAAATTGATCAATTTTCTGAATTTTTTCAGTTGAATTTGCCTTTGCTATTGTAGGCGTTATACTATAAAAGATGACAATCATAACTAATATAAACGGATAGATTTTTAATAATAGTTTCATTTTCATTTCTCCTCTAAGCTAGGTACAAGGTTATAAATTCCTTAATGACTTTGTTAACTATAACAAGGAATTAATACGATATCCATTGTTTTACATGACAAATAACATGACAACATGACAGTTTTGTAACGTACCGTGCTTATAGAAAATCTTGAATAAAAGCAAAAAAAATCAGCTACCCATAAAAGTGAGAGCCGACCTTTTTTGATGACCGTTTAGATTTAAATTTCTGCCCTAAAAGCTTTCCCTAGCTGGTGCCCAAGTCCAAAATAATGGCGGAAATTATAAATGAGTGGGCTCCATTTATTTGGATCAATATAATTTTCTTTAACGATAATTTCCTTATGAGCATGTACATGTATTACTTGTGTCTCAACAATGGCAAAAAATGCAGCATAATCAGGGATTCGAATATGTTTTACTCTTGCCTCTAGTTGAATTGGACACTCCGCAATTCTAGTAGGCTTTACTGATTTAGACTCGTTAGGTGTTAAATTACTAATTTCATATTTATCTTTTTCAAATGTGAATCCATTTGCTAGCTTATATTCAGGAACGGGTTTTTTTCCTGTAAATGGCGCTAATTTTTCTACATTCTCCCATAATGAAGGATCTGGAACATTAATAACACATTCAGGATGTCGTTCTAAATTTTCAATAGCCTTGCCCCCAAGCCCAATTCCTAAAATAATACAATCTCCTAACACCCATGATGACGACAGAGGGCTAATATTTACTGTGCCATCTTCATTTAGCGTAGTTAATAAAATTACAGGAGTCCCGTAGTAAAGAATTTTTGGATTAATCATCTCTGTGTTAGCAATTTGAGTCATTTTATCTCCTCCTATCCGTACTTTCAATTTATATAGTACAAGATAGATATTTCGATTTTCATCGAAATATGGATTACATATTAAATACTTAATTGACTATAGGATTAAAAAGTTAAATATACTTTTTAAAAAGAAGGAGGTTCATTATGAAAAAAGAAAGCACTTTTTCCATTATTTTAGAAGATGGACATCTATTAAATTACAAGATTTATGGTAATCCTAAAAATAATCCCATAATTTATTTACATGGCTTTGGTTCATCAGCTTCAGGATTATATATTAATGAAAATAAATTAGATGCTAAAAATTTTTATGTAATTGCTATTAATCGGCCTGGTTATGGATCTTCAAGTTTAAAACATTATAATATGACTTACTTTTCTAGGGATATCAAATCGTTATTGGAGAAACTTAATCTAGATATGGTAGATATAATTGGCTGGTCAGCAGGTGGAACATATGCTCAAATTTTTGCTTCCATTTATCCTGATTGTGTGAAATCTTTGACTCTTATAAGTAGCGCTATTCCTTTGAAAGGGAAAAATACTAAAAATGATTTACCAATCAATTGGAAATTCATCAGTTTTTTTAATAGTTACTTCCCTTTAATGACAAAGTATTATTTTAAAAAGTTAAGTAAAAAGATTAACCATCATATAGAAACAACGGTTAAAGATTCGATTGATAAAATGCCTGAGGCTGATCAATCAGTAGCCAATCAAAGGCATTTTCAAGAAGTAATAACAAAAGCTGCCGTAGAAGCTTATCAAAATAATGGGCTAGCAGTATACTATGATGCAGTGGCAATGACTGAAAAAGTTTCTTTAAACTATGCTGCTCGTCCCTATAAAATTTACATTTGGCATGGCGAAAAAGATAATGTTTGGCCATTAAAGACGGCTAAAACACTAAACAAGCTTTATACAGATTCCTCATTTCACATAATAGAAAATAAAGGACATTTACTGTATCTTAGTTATTTTGATGAAATAGTAAATGAAATAGAAAGTGACCAGGCTCGACTTAAATGAAGAGCCTGGTCATCTTAATTTCAAATATTATCGTCTATTTTTAATAACAACTTCAGTTACAGCTAACGCTTTTCTTGGTTTAATATTTTCCATAATAATATCCGCGATGTCATTTGGATCCATTAATGTCTTAGTTTTTTCCTCGGTAAACACACCGTCCCAAAATTCTGTTCTCATGCCACCCATGTACACAGCACATACATTAATAGCGGTATCGCTTAATTCAAGTGCAAGACTCTCTGTAAATCCACGTACACCAAATTTACTAGCACAATAAACAGATTCTGTTACTTTTCCTTCTAAACCAGCTGTAGAAACGATATTGACGATTGTTCCTTCATTGTGTTCCCTCATACCTTTTAGTACTTCTTGTGTGCAAAAAATTGTTCCTTTTAAGTTAATATCAATCATTTGATGAACTGAATCCTCATTCAAGTTTTCAGCTTTATCAAAATAGCCAACACCAGCATTATTAATAAGTAATGGAATTGAACCAAAATCTTCTTGTATAGAACGAATTATTTGAGCAACCATTTGTTTCGAAGTAACATCAACCTCATAAATAGAATAGCCATTGGTTAAAGCTTTAGCCGTATGCTCTAGCTTTGATTTCGTACGGCCGAGTAAACAAATGTGATTGCCTAAAGACGAATATTTTTTAGCAAGTGCTGCACCTAAACCACTGCCAGCCCCTGTTATAACAACGATATTTTTGCTCATATTGATCATCCTCTCTCGCAGTTAATTATACCAAAGTAAGAAAACCAATCAATATGAGGATTTGTTGAATTGTATCATCACACTTGCCCTATTAGTATGGAGGAGTGTTACACGTATTGTTACCAATCTCTGTCGCTATATGATGCGCATTAATCTCTCTGCAGAAGACAGTATATATCTTTAAGACGTCTATTTCATGTGAATTTAACATATTGAGGTTTCACCATTTATTATTTTGCCATTTTCGTCATCAATATCGTCTGTTCCGTTCTTTTTTTTATTTTCCCATTTAACAATATCTTCGTTTTTGTTATAACCAACTAACTTTATTTCAACTTTACAATGTTTTTTCCATAGCTTTTAACTCAATTGATTTTGCCTGTTCTTCTGAAATTTCCGGTATCTAATTATGATTACATCCACTCATTACCGAAACTATGATTATACCTATTATAACTATCTTCCTCAAATATTTTCACCTCCATATTTCCGTAGACGTATGTCATTCATGAAGTTTTAAAAATATCCATCATGCACCACCATTAAGTAGAGAGATTTTAGAAGATACTCCTTAAAGGCATCACTTGCTATAGCTGAAAAATTTAAATAGTTCTATTAACCAACTTCTACATTTTTATAAAAAATTGATTAAAACGTTTAGAGCGTTTCAATAGCTACTGAATACTATGAGTATGTAATCTGCAGATTATAAATCTTTTATCCCGAAGGAGGTGAAATATATTGCCTTTAACTACTGGTCCAATTGAAAATACAGGAAATCAACCAGCTAATGCAACTAGCGTTCGTATCAAAATTCTCAATCTCACTGGAGGTTTACTAACTGGAGTTGTAAGAGTTTTTAGACTTAACGGTACAAGACAATTACTATCAACAACTCCATTTGCCGCAAATGCTAACGCTTCTACTTTTGTAACTCCAAGTGTAGGAGGTGCAGCTCAGTATGAAGTTGAAATTGTTCCTAATCAAACTGGCGGATTATATAGTGTATATGGAAGAACAGCTTCAGGCGTTCTTATTACTGCCCAAAGGTTTGTGAATTCAGAATTAACAGAGATTCTTTAATAATAGGAACAAATCTTTACTAACACTCTTCGATTAAAGTATTTAAAGGTAAATCAAGTGGGGTACATTTGAGAAAAATTTCTCCTTTGTACCCTAAATTTACACACTGCTGAATAATTAAGTAACGAGTAGAGAATCTTAATTCAATTACTTTGTTCTCTCCTAATCAAGACCCTTCCGATTCAATAGTTCCTCCGCGCTATTTTTCTTCACAAAACGAAGATGATACCTACCTTAAAGCGTACCAATCCCCATTCACTAGTAGTTATTTCTTTTAAAATCCAAAACAACAATTAAGAATAAAGAACCATACGATATTTATTCATTTCGATGCATATAAGTTCCAATTCATTCAAACCCCCATGTCAATCAACACTTTTATGTCATTTTTTGGTTATTCAATACATATAATATTATATTTATTAATAAAACGACATAATTTCATCGAACACAGAATATAATTCTGGAGGGTGTTAAATGAATACAATTAAATCTTTAATTTTCCCCCAAGACTTGCATAAATTAAGCAAAACTCAACTCAAAGAGATTTGTAATAAATTGACTTTAGATACAACTGGCAATGTAAATGAATTAGCTAGTAGAGTGTGGAACTCTTTTGATCATATTGAAGGCGATGTTCTTAAAATGATAAGCAATAATATTTTCTCTGGAGCAGTTTCTTTAGCTTGGTTTCAGGCGACAAATAATACTGGTTTAATCGGATTTAAACAAAGTATTATTGATAAAATGCCATTTAACCCTTTCGAAAAAGTAGTTACACCAAACAGCGAAAATGTCCCTATTGATCCTACGATTATTGCCGCTGCTGACATCGAAGGTTCTCAAGCATATTATTTAAGATTTATTCATAGAACTGGTGTTAATGTTGATTACTTTTTAGCTAACCGAAGAGAATACATTAAACACGAAATAACAACAGTTTATATTGATGAAGACAAGGGAATAATTGAAGTACGCGCAAGTTCAGCTGTTGCCAAAAAAATCATTGCTTGGTTAACTAAAACAGTCGATGATAAATATGAATTCAAACAACATGATTTGTTAGAGAAGTATGGGGGAAATCTTGAGTCTTTAGCAGATACACTTCAAGGAAGGCTTATTGATGCTACAGGAAGACCAGCAGGATCCGTAAATACATTTGAAGAAACACAGGGTCAATCAATTGTGAGTATACTTTCTGCAATTGACGAATACTATACTAATGGTGAATTATCCATTTTAGAGCAAAATTTAAATAGCGAGGATATTACTGGCATTTTAGAAACAACACCTTTTACGTTGCTCCTTTTAAGTGGTCTTGAAACAATAGGATTAGGTAGTATTAGAGAACTAAGAGGTTTACCATTATACAATTATTTAGAACCTTATCTATCCAAACAAAAAGGATCCATATTATTTGAACATAGTGTTGATGGCGTGAAACAAGAATATTCTATTCGAATCGGCGTCAATACAAAGACATTTAAGTTCAATGTATTTGCGTCTGAGCCTGTATTGGATTATATTAGAGAAAAATTGATTTACCAAATTTATTCTGCGAGGTAAAAGTATTGAGCAATTTAAAGCCATGGGAAATTTCTCAAAAAATAGATAATGCACTTGAGGCAATTGCTATCAGTAAGATTGAAAAATTTTACCATAGTTATATTGCAAAAATAACTAACTTACCTCTTGGAGTAGTTATTGATACATTATCTGAATTAGAAAAAAAAGAAGCGCTCGTTATAAAATTAGAATTTCACTGCGAGGAATGTAGTAGAAGTATTTTTACTGCTAATAAATCTGAACTTGAAAATATTGATTTCATTCCTTGCAAGTATTGTGGTACCGAAAACTGTTTTGATCCTTTAAACGCCATTCCAATAATCGAATTAAGTGATGATTTCAGACAAAGTTTTTCAAAAAAAAAATTAATAACAAAACGGAAAATGTCGGGTTAAGTAAGCAAAATAAACCTGAGAGTTTAAGAGAAATTATCGGTATTTTAGCCGAAGAAAATTCTGATCAATTATTAGAGAAAGTATCAAAGCTCGGGAAAGTTACTATTATCTTAGGAGATGGTTATATGGGTGATTCTAGTAAATATGGTGGTTTAACTTTTGGAGAAAACAAAGGTAATATAACTATTGAAAACAATGGTACACTCAATCAAGGGATAGCAAGCTTGCCTAATGACATTATCAATGCTTTACAACAGCTTCATGAAGAAATTCAACACCTAGCTGAGGAACAACGAGAGATTGCGGAAGCTAATTTTGAACTTCTTCAAACTCACATAGAAAATGGAGATAAAGAGAAAGCTAAAAAACCATTAGAGAAATTAACTAGTATACTAGGTGTTATTAGCTCTATTGTATCGATCGCTTCTGCCTTAGGACTTGGTGTTCCTTTAAAATAATAAGAGTCCAACAAATTATTTTTGAAATATAGATCTGAAAAAATCGGATGCCATCTATCGACAACGAAAAATCGATGTAGAACCAGTTTTTCGATTCTTAAGGCAACTTTTCATTTCACGAGATTTTTTGTCCGTGGGAAATTGCTTATAGGTAGAAAACGAATTGGGCTTTGCTAAGAGCAGGAAACATTCGTAAATACGTGACCATTAACAGAGAACTAGGATAGTAAATAGCATAACTTAATGAATTTAAGCAAAAAGAGAACTCGAATAACCTCGATTTCTCTTTTTGCTTGGATATCAGCTCACAATTTATTTACCTATTGGATTAGAAAAAGGGTTCCAGGAATGCACAAGCACTTGCCCCCGAACCAAACGACAATTTAAAAGTACAAGACTGCAGTAGCAACTGACCCTACTGTTTTCTTCTTTTTCACTTACTTCTATTCAAATTTGTCTTTCAATTGTTATATTCCACATTCTTTGCTAAAAACATTTAAAAGAAAAATTAAGAATTGAATCGCTTCCTCCATTCCGGGATTTTAATAGAACTTGGAGTACATCTTTCCCTCTTGCGAAATGCTAGCTAAAATCATCTTCAAAGTATGGTGTCTTTGTCGTTCTGTAGCGAGGATAAACGGATTAACTGTATAACATGGTGCGAAATAAGCTAATTAGTTACCTTTTTCGCCCATTGAAGCTACAAAGCGATCGTTTCGTACTTTCATTTAATTTACTGTAAAAAAGTACTAAAAAACGCTGACTCGGTTATTACTGGCCGCCAGCGTTAGTACGTGAGATATTCATTAGCTATTGCACTAAACATTACTACACAAATTATGGGTACAAGCTATTTTCTTGTACCCTTCATTCAGAACTATCTAAATATATTATGCTCGTATAGGAAATCATACGAAAGATCGACGAACAAATATTCATGCTCATTAATAGCAATAGAAAATGTCCTTGTAATTTCCCCTGTCTCGATATCTCGATAAAGCTCTGAGATTTCTCCACTTTGATCGTTGCGCATTTTAATGATTGTTTGTAGGAAGTACGGGCGCCAACTCCAGTTTTTATTGATAGCTCTAGGCTGCAATTCCCACTGTCCATCTATACGCATTACATTTGGAGAAAGTTGGAAGCCATCTTCATTACAAATATATACTCGGAACGAATAACTATCCAATAGCTGCGCTAAATGCTCTAAAAGTGTGATGTTGTCACTAGAAGGTTTGACACGATGGACAATCGCTTCTAGCTCCTCTCTCAGCTTTTTCAACTCGAAATATTGTGCCTCTAGAATTTTCTTTTCAGAGGTAATAAACTGCTGGCATTCTTCCTTAAAACGTTCCTTTAAAATATCCTTCTCTACGAATGTTATGGCAGGGTTTGCCAAGTATCGCCCCTGATAAAATCGGCCCCCGTTCTTCCAAGCAAACTGTAATTGATACACAGTTTCGATTCCTTCAAATAAAAGATTTGCGCCAATTTTATACGCGAGACTACCTATTGCTGATATCATATCAGACTGTGCAGACCATGAATCATAATTTAAGTCTTGAATATCGACCTTTAAAATTTGTGGTGATAATAGAGCAATGTGCTCTAAATGACTCTCCGCTCCCACTTCCTGAACGGCAATTTTGACACCAAAAGTCGTAAAGTAACGTACTGCATGGTGCAGCTTATGAATATCACCTAAAAAACGATGCTCAGAAACAACTAATACAATACGATGTAAATCGTCTTCACTTATATATTGTTGAATAATATTAAAATGACTTTCACCAAAATCCTGCATCAGTAAGTTCGGGTTACTAGGAATATAAATATCAATATCCTGTCCGATTTCTTCTACTTTAGCTAATGCAGCATGTAGTATTTTATGTTCCATGTCAATACGATACTCTTCTGGAATATCTTCATTATTCACAAAATCTTTTAAATTAATTTGTTGACCCTCGATTTGTAACTGTCCGGAAATTTCGTAGGCAATCACCGTATGCGCATCCGCGCTAAAAATAGGTTGAAAATACCCATGTATTTGATCTAAATTTGTTAAAACTTCAATTGCATCCATTGTCGAAACCTCCATACATGATGTTATCCAAGAATAACATTGCATTCACAGCTTATTACATGAAAAAAGCTCTCTGACTGTATAATAATTTGTTTAAAGTAAATTGGCAACTTCACATGGCGTTATTTTATGGAAAAAATCAGTTCTGAAATTTAACAAACTTCCACCTAACTGATTTATTTTTTTCTGACAATTCATCACTAATAACGACTTTCTCGCCTAATAGGTTGCTGGAGTAAGATTATTGTTATTTAGCGTCACTCTATATGCATTCACAAAATTTTCCCTGTATCGCTGTATAAAAAAATCCCTCAGAATACCTTTATCTTATAACTTATGCAACAATTCAATATGAAAGCTATGATCATTAAAGGTTTTCATCCTTTATCCTAAAATTATTCAGCCGTTCACCCACACCAGTAAAAAGCAGTATTCCAAAGTATGGATTATATCCTACAGGAATACTGCTCATGACTATTCTGACATGAAGAAATACCAAATAATAGCAATTGCAATTAAAGATAAGATAACCGCAATTGTTACACGAAGTGGTGAAATTGGAGCATCCCCACCTACTCGACCTGTTTGTCCATTTACCATAAATCGATAAATTTTCTCTTTGTAACGGAATGAAGAAAGCCAAATCGGCAACATTAGATATTTGTATGTAATATCATCATGAGTCGTTGAGAAATGTAAATTGGATACTACATCCGCATTATGTTCCCAACGTATTTTTGACGTAATTTGTGCATTCAAATGATCAGAAATTTCCCTCTTCGCCTGACTCCATCCGTCCTGTAAACCAATACTGTAGCGTTCTGATAAAAATCCTGATACGTATTCTGGTTTATAGGCTTTATTATTGAGTAAATTAAAGGGTTCTATTTTTCTCATCATATTACGATCATAACGTGTTGTCGCACTGATTAAATGATCATCAATAAATTCCTGATAAAAACCACTTGTAGAATACCAATCAGTTTCAGTTCGAGTATTGCCATCTTTATCTGTAACTGTGCGATGTCTACCGTACCTTGCAGAATACCTTGAGCTTGTTTTCGTATCAAAAGTCCAATAAGGAAGATATACCCCTTTAAATGAATCAGGCTTTGCACTCTCTTTTGCTGCTCTCGGTGTAAACCATTTTCCCTTAATCCAACTTTGGAAGTTCTCTCCCGCTTGCTTATCTGTTATTTCAAATGCGCATACTCCGTTCGGGGCTAGTGTATTTTCAGCACTAGCCTCCATAACCTGATTAGAGCCACAGTATGGGCAACTATCAGCTACCTGTAATGCATCATAAATCGTTTCTGCCGCACAGGATTTGCAAATGACTGTTTTTTTCTCAACACCCCAGTTAAAATTCCCACGTTCTTCAGCCATTGCAAAATCCATTTCCTGGGCAACTTTTTCCTCTTGCTTCTCTGGGGCTGCAATTTCAGTTTCATAGCCACAATAAGGACATGTTAGCTTTCCAGTTGCTGGGTTAAATTCAATGGATGCACTACATGATGGACACTCAGCGTCAAAATCAAGCTTTACTTGTTTAGCATTTTCAGCGTCTTGCGTTGGCATCATTAGTCATCTCCTTACTTAACATCATTATCATCAAACACATCGCCACACTCTGGGCAGAATTTTGGTGGGTTTGCAGGATCCTCTGGTAGCCAACCACATTTATCGCAAACGTATTGTAATGCTCCTGATGGTTTTTTTGCACCACATTCGCTACAGAATTTGCCTTTGTTGACAGCACCACATGTACAAGTCCATCCTTCTTCTGCTGGCTTTGGTGATCCACAATTTGAACAGAATTTACCCGTGTTTTCACTACCACATGCACATTTCCATGTAGCTGAGTTCGTCGGTGTTTGTCCTTGTTGAGCTGCCTGTTTATTTTGTTCATTCATTTGGTAAAGCTGTCCTGCATTAACACCGCCCGCTTGTGTCGCCATGTTCATGCCCATAAATCCTGCCATTGCTCCGCCATCATTATTAGCTGCTGCAATCATTGCTTCCGCTTGTGCACCTGTTAAATGAGCTGCAGCCATACCTGGATCACGCATTACTGCATTTCGTTGTAATTGTTTTATCATTGCTTCATCTTCTTCAGATGCTTTTAAAGAACTAATGCCAAATGATACAACTGCTAAACCACGTGTTGCTAGCCACTTCTCTGATAACACTTTATTTAGGGCATCTGCTAGAGCAACCGTATGTGCAGGAATTTCACTATAGCGTACCCCACTTGCTGAAATATGTGCGAAAGCCGGCTGTAACGCAGTCATCAATTCCGTTTTTAATTGGCTATCGATTGCATCTCTTGTAAATTCACGCTCAACGTTTCCACATACATTTGTATAGAATAATAATGGATCGACAATTTTATATGAATATTCGCCATGGCAACGAATAGCAATATCAATATCTAGGCCGATATTACGGTCGATCACACGGAAAGGAATCGGTGCAGGTGTCCCGTATTTATTACCTACGATTTCTTTTTTATTAAAATAATACACACGCTGATCCTTTGCAGGTTCCCCGCCAAAGGTGAAGCGTTTACCAATTTGCTTGAATGTTTCCTTTATACCTTCGGACAAATCATTGCCATACATTATCGACGGCTCTGTGGATGTATCATAAACATACTCACCAGACTCCGCAGAAAACTCTACTACTTTCCCTTGCTCGACAATCATCATACATTGCCCTTCATTGATAGCAATAATAGAGCCATTACTAATAATGTTGTCATTGCCTTTATTTGACCCTCTTTTAGAAGTACGTTTATGCCCCTTTTCCACAAGCACATCCGCTGACAGCGACTCACAATAGAAATATTCACGCCATTGATCTTCTAGAACACCTGCTAATGCGCCAACTCCTGCTTTTAATAAACCCATATTTATTCCCACCTTCAACTTATATACTTAAGACTTATTTTATCATATCAATTATGCCTCGGCTTAATTGCGTCCGGATTCATCTTTGTGCTTAGACCAGACATTTCGATATTGCCACAGGTGTGTGGCGTTTTTACCGATGCAGGTCAGTTCATTATCTTATAAACGCGATGATTTTAGGCTAACCCTAAATGAACTTCTTGCCGAATCAGTGACATTCGCCGAAAGATAAATAATCTAATCATTATGTAGTACGCATAAAAAGGATAATTTGTTTCATTTTTTTTAAACTTCTCTATAAAAAGAGATAGCTCCAAAGGAACTACCTCTATCGTATTGTAAATACTATATCGTTTTTTTAGTGAATCTTAGCGTTTCTTAAGATAATGCGGAAATAGCCAAAAGCACCCAGGCAACGATAAATAACAAACCACCGATTGGCGTAATCGCACCAAGCTTTTTCACACCTGTAACAGCTAATACATACAAACTGCCTGAGAAAAACACAATACCTGCAAACATTAAATAGCCTGCCCAAGAAAGCATACTTGAAGCGCCTAAAAGGGCTTCACTCGATAAAATCCCAAGCCCTAGTAAGCCTAATGCATGATACATATGGTATTGCACCGCAGTCTCCCAAATGGCTGCATAGTGTGGTGACGCAAATTTATCTTTTAATGCATGTGCTCCAAAAGCGCCTAACACAACACCAAGACAAGCCATAATTGCACCGATTGCCAATAAAAGTTCCATATATGATTCTCCTATTTCGTCTCGCGTGCGATTTCTTTGTATTTCGCATCCCATGCCGGATCAATTTTACTTAAAGATACCGGACGTAACGTATCTTTTTGAGCTAGAATATGTACGGACTGAGCAGTAGCTGCAATCGTGCCATCCTCATGTAAAATTTCATAGCCATATGTTGTACGTAAACGATCGTGTTTTTCCACCCATGTACGGACCGTTGCCACTTGGCCATAATGCATAGCAGCCTTATAAGAAATGGATAAATCCATCACTGGCGAAACATAACCGTCTTTCTCTAATTCAGCATACTCAAAGCCTGCATCATTTACTAACTGAGAACGGCCTATCTCCATCCAAATGATGTAGTTCGCATGATACACCACGCCCATTTGGTCAGTCTCAGCATATCGAATTTCGATTTGTTTTTCACTTACAAACATTTTCTTCACCTCGTCCTACATTATAGCGTAAAAATATTGATTTGGCGGGGTTTTTGCTTTATTGATTTAAAAAAAGTAAAAAATATATTTTAACAAAAATCAGAAGTTCAATTTAGAAAAGTATTTGGTAATAAATGTTGGTTTTCGTTTTCGCTCGTTGTACCCCACTTATTTGGGGTACAAATTGGGGTACACTGGGGTACAGAAAAATATAACACCGGGCAGGTGCAATAAAAAAGTCGCTCATTTTTTATGAGGGTACTGAAAAACTTACGGTTTTATAATAGCGAACCTTTTTCAGATAAAAATAAGGCACTTCTTGTTCAATTTTGAACAGGAAGTGCCTTATTTCTGTCTCTATTCCTTATTCTTTTTTTAGTAGCTTTAATATCCG
>NZ_JBIWGL010000037.1:0-44530 GCF_044763535.1 Lysinibacillus sp. NPDC095746 | reverse complement strand
TTGAGTATGCTTAAAAACAGTTTTTAGATGCTTAGTAGCTTAAGAATTTTCCAATTCTGATGTTTTTTATGGTTGACATATCACCACTGGGCTAATTCGTAATTGGTTGGCAGATAAATGTTTGATTATTCTCTTGCCACTCTGTTATATAACCTAAGCTATTCGTTATTGTACTAATAGGTACATATAATTCTTCTTTCATGTAAAATACTAGTGCAGGAGATGGTGTTTTCACATTGTTATCATAAACAACGTTAGTTCCAGCTCGGTAAATCAATTCATTTGCTTCTTTTTGGATAACTAAAATTTTACTCTCTTTGTAAAATGTCGCTTCCGCTCCTAAAACCTGTGCTACAGCTTTTCCAGGTACAAAAAATTCCCCGTCTTTTGGTACAATAAAAAAGCTTAGCTCCTTGTTTGTCCCTTCTACCTTTAACGTGACTTTATGAGGATTTGTAAAAGGTAGCACTTCTTTATCTACAGCAACTGTTCTTGTCCAAATATTCCAAGTACCTTTCGCACTTACTGCGTCTTGAAAATAATAAGTTTCACCTTCATCATCATCATCATCATCGTAATATTTCTCATCGTCATCATCATCGTCGTCTTTGTAGTCCTTATATTCTTTATACTTTTCATGTTTTTTATCTTCATGTTCGTGATCATCCGCATGTACGACTACGTCATTTGACATAAAACCTGCCAATATGAGAACTACAACAAGACTAATTTTTTTCATCTTCATCTCCACTACTCCTTTCCTTTGACTTCATTGTAGGTTCCAAAAATGATACAAGACTGAATTTTTTAAACAAATTTTTACATACAATAAAAAACCATTTCTATAGACAGATTTTTCTGCTTAGAAATGGCTTTATTTCATAGATTTATGTTTTTATATATATAATATTGGTGAAAACTATCCTACAATTATAAAAATCAGCGTAACATTTGTTTAAATTACGAAGAACCAATTTTGAAAGGAAAATATGTCTTACATGAAGGTTAACATTAAAATTATTGAAAAACTTACAGAAGAAACATGTACATTTAACATTCACAAAGTAACGTCTTTTATTAAAGATATTGTATCAACTCTTGAAAAAAGCTCGGACAACTATTTACTAGCGAAGTCTATATCAAAAAACGAACAAGAAAAAATTCCTTATTCCAATATATTTTATTTAGAATATCTTGAACGGAAAATATTCATTTATACAAATGATACTATTTTTGAAACAAAAAGCCCTTTATATAAATTGGAGCATGATCTTCCCAATAACTTCATCAGAATCTCAAAAACGATAATAATCAATATTCATTTTTTAAATAAATTTTCTGTTAAGCCTAACGGTAATCTTGAAGCCTTTCTCTCGAATGAAGAGAAAGTAATTGTGTCAAGAAAATATGTATCTTCGTTGAAAAAGACATTAACAAGATATTCCAAAAGTCCACTTATGTATTGAATTTCACCACATATGTTTAGACGTATTTCTTTATTCCCTCTTTGATGCCATGATGAATATCATCAAAGGAGGCAATAAAGAATGTATAACATCATTAGAGAAGTAATTTTAAGAACGCCATTGTGGGTATGGATATTATTATTTATTTTAATAAAAAGAGGTATCGCTATTTCCCAGGAAAGACCAATTAATTTATCTAAAATGTTTTTAGTTCCTTTCCTATTTATGATATGGGGATTTGAAAAAATGACATCTCAATTTTCACACTTAGAATTTTGTTTGATGAGCTATTTCTTTTTCATATTTCCTGGGACTTTAATTGGTTATTTGTTGTATAAAAAATATCAAATGTTTTTCAAACAGGAATCAACAATCATCAGAAAGAAGTGCTATCTTCCGTTAATTATTATCTTGATAAATTTTTTAGTGAAGTATCTCTTAAATGTAACGTTAGGCATTGCGCCATCATTTTATAATGACCTTTCATTTAATATCATCTATTCTGCCATAAATGGACTTTCTATCGGACTTTTCTTCGGGGGAATTCTTTATACCTATTATGTACAAAAAGAATTAAACAAGCCTATCTTATTTTGAGAGGAAGACATTTCGTTGCAATTAAAAAACAGACTATTTTCAGGTTTAGGCACTGGTGCATTTATTTTTATGATGGTTTTACTATCGAGAAAAAATATCATTTCTTCAGAAGCTGAGATTATTAGTGTATTCATAATCTCGGCTTGCGCAGGTATTTTTACAATCATTTTTGACATTGAAAAATTGAACTATTTGTTTGCTTTAGTCATCCATTTTATCATGATGTTTCTAGTAGTCTTTTCAATATCTTTATATAACAAGTGGGTAGATCTTTTTCTAAGCCTAGATTTTCTTGGCGGTTTTTTATTACTCTATTTATTTGCTTGGATCATAACACTTACTAAGACTAAAAAAGAGGCGAATGAGCTAAATGACTTACTAAAACAGATAAAAAAATTATAAAGGAGATGCATTGGGTCACATTAGTCTAGTGACCCAATGCCCTATCATGCAAACGAATCGTAATTAGATTAATCAAGCTTCATAAAAACGCAGCTCTTTTTACGTTTGTGATAAATTGCTATTTACTTACTTTAATAATAGTACCTTGATTGATTCTTAATAAGTCTTGAACATTTATTTTAACTAATGAGTTTTCAGAACCACCACCAGTATATATGTAATCCATATTTGTTACTTTGGGATCCACTAAAAACTTTGCTTGAAAACCAAAAGAAGGGACTCCACCTAGTGGGAAACCTGTATGTTCAATAATTTCATTGCCGTTAGCAAGTCTTGGTTTTTCTATGTTTAGTGATTTGGCAACACGAGTCGTACTAGCTCTATTGTTTCCTTTTACAATAGCAACGATTAATTCATTATTTGAGTCAATCATGCAAATATTTTTTACAAAATCGTCTTCCGAACCATTAACTGCTTCAGCAGCCTCTTTTACAGAGTGGCATGATTGATTAAAAACGAAGTGCTCAGCTTTTACATCATTAGCGTCTAAAAATTCTTTCACTTTAGTTTCATATGAATTCATAAAGGTCTCCTTTCAATATTCTTATTTGTGTAAATATTAGCATAATAATGCAAGTTTTAAAATCACTACAAAATAATCATGCAATTGCGCTAGGAACTAAGTTCATTTTCCATGCAACTTCACTCATCAGCAATAATGGTAAAGAACGTTTTGCAAATTGCTTTATCTCATAGGCACTTCCCAACAAGCTCTTACTCAAAAAACGCCTGAGTCTTCAACCTCAGGCGCTTAACATTTATACATTTTTACGAATCTATTTAAACCTATTTTGTTCACCGTATACTCTAAAACATAATCCATATGGGAGCATCCTACTATTCAAATGCCCTTCACATGTTGGCTCTTAGTTTTAGCCCGTAACAAATTTAGTGAGGTAAAGCGAGTTATTGCATCACACCAATTAGAATTTGTTAATGGTAAAAAGCTGCAGCAATTTCAAGTGCTTTTAGCGGCTCTTTGATTAAGTCAAGCGTATAGACAAGTTTTTCGTCCTGCCAAACAATTATATTTCCTGATTTATAAACATCTAAGCGCGCACAACCATTTTGTTTTGGAATAGGAAGCATATGTGTTTCTAAAAATTGGACTGCCTGTTTTGCAAGCTTAACACCTGCATTTGGATTGTCAGTTCGTGTATGTGTCGCTAATGCCCATCGTCCCTCATTCCAACCAGTCCATAGCGAACCAGCTCCAGCATCCTGATAACCTATAATGTCATAACCAAGATCAACCTTTTGACCACCATTTTGACTATAGTTCACAAATGAAATTTGCTCATTTGCTACTTTAGCATTCGGATATTGCTTTACTACTAGTCTTGCAATAATTATAGCATTCTGTGAATTTTTAAGCTTTCTATCATTGAGTGGCAAATACTCTTTACTTTCAAAAAATAGTACTTCAACTTGGTTAGCTTCTACCTTCGTTGTTGCAGTTAAAAATGTACCTTTTGTTATCGGAAGTTCTTTTGGTAAAATGATAGGAAAATTAGTTTTAAGCTGGTCCTTCATATTTTTGAGTACACCAGCTTGTGTATTAGAGGCTACTATGTTTCCTTTATTTATTTTAGACAGTTCCTGTTGATTTTTATGTGATTGACGCTCTTCTTCCTGTGGCTTGTTTGACACGTTAGGTTGTTGTTCTTCTTGCGACTTGTTCGGCACAGGTTCTTCTTGATCAGAGCATGCACTTATTATACTGAAACTTAAAAACATGACAATGAAAAGTATTTTTTTCATGGCATTGGCCCCCTTTATTTTTCCTATCCTTCTTTTCCTTTGCGGGAAGAAAACCCATTTTCTTTTATTTTCAAACCCCGAAGAGCAGCGTCATCATTGTTTAATCCGTAAAACCTGTATGTTAGCGTTCATTACAATTCATATTTCACCTCCTAAAATTAGGATTCGTTTAGTAGACGTACATTTATGACAACAGTTTCACTGTTTTCCAAAAAAATCTAATTTGAGAGTAATACATGCTAAAGTTGCCGAAAGAAACTAAAGCTAAACCTATCCATTTGATTTCCCCTCTTAAACTGGAGAAAGTTGTAATAAACTATTCAATTGACCATTAAAACTTCACGATCCACCTGTTATGCTATTATGTGAGTTTCTCCCTCAAACAAAAGGTCGCATCGATGCAGGGAAATGTCTCCCTTCACCATGTTGCGACCTTGAAAGAAATTTATTTGTCAATGTAAATAGAAATGCGTTCACCTTTTGACAATTTTGCACTAGGTTTAATGATTTGATCATTTAATTGAATCGTTCCATCTTCAATTTTCTTTATGATCTGTGATCGACTCCAATCTTCAATTTGAATTGCAAGCACTTTATCAATTCGGTGTTTGCCAATTACATCATCTAATACAATGTATATCACCTTTATTCCTTGTTTTGCTAAGCTGATTATCGGAATCGTTGATAATATTGAAGCTTCTTCTTTCTGTTCCTCAACTTCAGCAACATGCTCTGAGAACGTTTTATACATAGCTAACTTTTTATTCCACGTATGATTTTTTTCGCATTTATATATTGCATATTGGTATATATTTTTTCCATTTGCGTTATGCCTTCGTACATTTGTATCCGTAAAAACAGATATTCTCCCACACATTTTGCAGTGCTTCTTGACAGTTTGTTCTGGTATTTGAGAAAGTCTCCAGCGGAATGTAATATTTAACATTAATCCTTCACCTCTTAAGATAAAGGTACGCAAGCATCTATTTGGATATCTCGCAGTACAATGTAAAATTTATTGTTTAAATAAAAAAGGAGATCCTAAACAAGGACCTCCTGACGCATTGAGACTACAGGGTTGCTTGGTTCCTTTGTAATGAGAAAAATGGGCATACTACCCCCTTGAAAAAAACAATGTTTTTTTGAGGGTAATGCTATCCAATTTATTGATCATTACAAAGTAAAGTTTGGCATACGTGTTCTCCTGTATCCTTTCTATCCAAATAGAGTTATTCCAATATTACCATATACTTACATCTAAATGCAATTGAAGTGTTATTTAATCATTGAAATCGCTAAAAATTTACAGACCGATTTACCCGAGGAATTCAAATTGTCCGAAAGTTATGCAACAACATAAAACAGTTTAATTTAAAATAAAAACCTATCCCTAAATTTTTCTTGGAGCTCACAATGTTATAGCATTGATTCTTGTTAACGCACCCAACTCCAATTATCTTCCAATTTCAAATCGTCATCATTTTCTTTTCTAAAATTACTTAAAAACAACTAGATAATTATCAATATTGTTCTCGAATACTATGAATACTATAAATTAAAGAAAGGAGGGAAATAATTATGTCTTGTGGTAGTGGTAGTGGCTATGGCACAGGTTCAGCATTTGCGTTAATTGTTGTTCTATTCATTCTTCTAATTATTGTCGGCGCTAGTTTCATGAGAGTCTATTAATACCCAACACCGCCCCCTAATGCTCATAACTATTTGAAGGTCATAATAAATTAACCTTTCACATTCAAATATTAAGGGTCATTATCCTCCGATGACCCTTTTAAATTTTCCTCTGTCTCTATCATACTCAACCCTCAAATGCTAAAAAAACAACTATAACTTGGTTAGACAGTCTTCTTACTAATAGTAAAACACTTTTCTAAAGGGCTCAAGCCGCCATGTTGGGTCTTCTTTCCAAGATTTTGACTCTTCTATCCATGATTCTGATTGTTCTATCCACGATTTTGGCTCTTCTATCCACGATTCTGATTGTTCTATCCACGATTTTAGCTCTTCTATCCATGACTTCGCCTGAAGCGTGAAACACTTCATCTGCTTTCAAATATTAAATAAATGGTATGGGAACTTCTAGCATGACGTAAAATGTTGAATCCACTATTCCAATACTGCCCAAGATGAAGTCGTATCCAAAATTTTGTTAATGCCCCGAAACTCTCTAATACCTGATTTTAATGAAAAATAACCCGTTACGATCTCCGCAACTGAATATTAAAACGCGATGAATTCCGATAAAAATTCCCCACGAACTAAATTCATTTACAATCTAAAATATAAAATCGTTTGGCGATGCCATTTACTGCCACTGAGTCAGAAGGCGATAAAATAGCTATTAAAGTAAAGGCAGCCGCTAAAGGAATCATCGAGTGTACAAATAGATCACCAATAATCCGGTTTTTTACGATAAATAAAAGAATCCATTTTGAAAAAGAGATTGTTTCAAAATGGATTCTTCAATTACATATTCATTTTTCAAATTTAACTACATAAATATAGTTTTGGTTGCGACTGTTTGTTGAAATGCCTGATCATGCTCAACAATCACCATTGTGGGATTAAATTTTTGAATAAGCTCTTCAATCTGCATGCGCGAATAAATATCAATAAAATTCAACGGTTCATCCCAAATATAGATATGCGCTTTTTCACTTAAACTTTTGGCTATAAGTAGCTTTTTCTTTTGTCCACCGGAATAGTGAGCAATATCTTTCTCAAATTGAATTCGGTCAAAGTCCATCTTACGTAGGATCGATTTAAATAACGTTTCATCAATTCCATGCTCTTCAATAAAGTCCGATAACATTCCCTTCAAATGAGAAGTATCTTGTTGGACATAGGAAATAATAAGGCCTGAACCTACATACATCGAGCCTGTATGCTGTATCGGATTTCCCAGAATTAGTTTGAGGATACTACTTTTTCCGCTTCCATTTTTGCCATCAAGCACAATTCTGTCACCTTGTTCCAGTTTAAAGCTTATTGGCTTATTCACTATTTGATCATCGTACTTAATAGACACATCAGCCAAAACAATCAATTCATTTGAATGATACGCCAATGATTCTAATTTTAATGACTCCGTTTTTTCCACATTTTTTAGCAGTTTTGACTTTTCCTCAATAGCTTTTTGTTGCCTTGATTCAAGGTTTTTTGCTCTCTTCATCATCTTTGCTGCTTTATGTCCTACAAAACCTTTGTCTAACTTAGAACCCGAATTCGTTGTTCCATTTTTGGAAGCCTCCACTTGATTTGACCAACCTGATGTACGCTTTGAAGATTGTTTTAATCTCCCTATATCTTTTTGTAGACGCTCATTAGTTGCCTCTTCGTGTTCCTGCTGTCTATCAAAATTCAACTTCCAAGAAGAATAGTTACCGCTTTGAACTTCAATATTGGCCCTATTTATAGATAGAATATGGTCAACGCATCCATCTAAAAAGATTCTGTCATGTGAAATTAAGATAAACCCTTTTTTCTTCCTTAAATATTCAGAGACCATCTTTCGTGCTTCCGTATCTAAATGGTTGGTTGGCTCATCGATTAATAGAAATTGACCTTCCGTCAAAAAAAGTGCAGCAAGCAACACCTTTGTTTGTTCTCCATTTGACAGTGTTTTAAAAGGTCGATACATGACCTCGGCATCAACGTCCAGATAGGATATTTCACGAAGAATTTCCCAATCTTCTGCTTGGGGGCAAATTTCTTCCATGATTTCATGCGTATACTTGTTTTTATCCGAAACTGGATAAGGGAAATAATTAAATTCCACTGAAGAATTGATGTTCCCACTATACTCATAATTCCCTAATAATAAATTAAAAAATGTTGTTTTTCCTCGTCCATTTCGACCGATAAATCCAAGTTTCCAATCCGTATCTATTTGAAAGTTTACATTTTCAAAAATATTGTCAAAGCTACTTGGATAAGAAAAAGTTAAATTTTGAACTTGTATCATTGACATGATAAATCCTCCTTTGTATATCCATTCTTTTTACCTTTTATACAAAGTCGGCATATCCATCCATTTCTAAATTTCTCCGTATAAGTTGATGGATATTAACGACTTGTACGGAGTAATACATGCGTAACAATAGTGTCTGAATCGCTCATTTTTTCTCTCCTTTGTTTTTGATTTATGTTACAGACTAAAAAAATTTGTCTTAACTATGAGAGCATAAAAAATCCTCCCAATTTGAAATTGGAAGGATTAGTCTTTCACTTATACTAAATAAGTGTTCTTTTTTGCCATTGGAACCGTGACAAATAAAACGTAAACTGATTTATAAAAATGGACAGACTAATCCTATATTTTGTAATTTGAAGTTTGAAGTTGTTCATTTCAAATAAAAATATAGTTTAGTTAATCATCGTCCATTCATCAGTCCTCTCATAATTTGTATTTTCATTTTACCAAATTTTTTTATAAAATACAATTCAACAATTTTCTTCATTTCAAATTACTGCTTGTTGCTCCTTTGGTAATTGCCATACAATTGACCACAAGCTGCATCGATATCAATACCAAATTGACTTCTAATGGTTACATGAATACCTGATGTTTTTAATGTTTTGTAAAAATTCACCACATGGCTTTCATTAATTTCACCAAATCTTAAAGGAGAACTAACAGTTGGATTATACCTGATTAAATTTACATGATATAAACGTCCTTCTTTATATCGACCTTTTAATAAACTTACTACTTCTTTAGCATGGTCAATAGAATCATTTACACCAGGTAACATGACATAAGCAATATATACTTTTCTTGATGTTGTTCGAATATGCTCATCTAATATGTCCATTACATCTAATAATGGATACCTATCATTAATCGGCATCAACTTACTTCGTTGTTCATTAAATGGGGAATGTAACGAAAACGTCAAATTGACTTGCGGATAATTCAGCGTCATTTTTTTTATACTTGGAATAATACCAATAGTTGAAATAGATATCCTACGAGGGCTTAAAGCAAACAACATAGGATCAGTAAGTACATCTAAGGCATCAAAAACTTGTACATTGGCTAATGCTTCTCCCATCCCCATAAAAGCAATACTATCGATAGAGTGACCTTGTAAGTAAAAATAGAGGATTTGGTCAGTTATTTCATCTGACGTCAAATTTCTTTTTAATCCAATATCACCTGTTGCACAAAATTTACACCCAAAATTACATCCGCATTGAGAAGATATACAAAATGACTCCCACCCAGCTTTATACTTCATATTGACCGTTTCTATTTTTTCATTTCCTGAAATCTCAAATAAAACTTTAGTGACTTGCTCAGAATGTTGTCCCCTTAAAGGAACAACATCTAAAATCGACTCTCCAAATTCCTTAATTAAAATTTCTCTTAACGACTTTGGAAGTACATTAATTTCGTAGAATTTATTTATTCTTTCTTTAAAAATGGCATTCAGTATTTGTTTCATTCTAAAGTTAGGATAATTATGTTCCTTTAATAATTCTTCTATTCTTTTATACTTATTGTTTAATTTTACTTGCATCATTCTCATTCCTTCCAGAAGCTCTCTATTTTTATAGGAGTAAATTGAAAGGAGTTGTCTATGCCTTAAACACAAAAAAACACCGATAAAATGATCGGTGCTGAACTTTAAATAAAAAAATAATGCACAAATAAATAAACAAAGACACTAAATCATTGCATTGTCATTTATTTGCCATAGAGGTGAAGCTCCGATAACTGTTTTTGTATGGTTGTATAGCTTAAAAAAGGACAGACTACTCCCTTTAACAGCTAAAACATTTCCAATTTTTACGTTTTTACCGAACAGAATTCTAAAAACAGTTAACATTGCTTCCACCTCCTTTTGTCAAATTTATTATAGAGTAATCTAACATGAAAGTACGTTTATGTAAAGCATAATTTTAGAATTGTTGTAAAACTAGCTAGTCTATATAGATCAAAATCCTACCTTCCAATTAATCAATGAAACTTAGTTGTTAAATCTTGGGGTAACTATACATTTTGTCTCTTATTATTACCAAGTTCAAATTTTCTATTACGGAACAGAAACGCGACTAAACTACATAGCAAAATAATTGGTACACTCACTTTATATAAATCTGTAAAACTTTTTGCCATTTCTGTTTCAGCGTAATGACTAATATCATCCGAGTATGCATCCATTTCTTTCTTTATACCCTCTATTTTTTCTTCAACTCCTTTCGTTACTTGATTAGTAATTTCTGACCGTTTCATTTCTCTGTATTGTACCGGGACTTCATTTAGTGCATTATTTACTTTCTCTTCAATGATGCTTTCCTTTTGTTGTTGACTTATGCCAATACTATCAGTTCCCTGTTTCTTTTCTATACTCGACTCTAATTCTTTGTTTTGTATTTTTTCTTTTGTTACTGTTAATATTTTCTCTTGCTCAGCTTTATCAACATGAAGACCATGCACTTTTTCTTCTGCATAATGGAAAATATTACCTTTATTTATTGACAAATTATGAGTCAAGCCTGATACAAAAATAGCCACTGCCAATACAATTCCTATCTGTCTAAGCATGGACACAACACTTTGAGAAGCAGTTAATAATTCTCCCTCAAATGTGGAGGCTGTCAATATAGTAATTGGCCCAACAACTAAACCATATCCAACACCTAAAATCATACACGGAATGATAATTTCATTACTTGTTGAATTTGTTCCTATCATTTGTAAACAATAATAAGCCAAACTCATAACTATAAATCCTACTAATATTACCTGAACCTTACCAAGCTTCTTCATAATCAATGAAGCAAATGGAGAAACTAGAAATATCATGGCAGAAATAGGTGTCACTAAGAAAGCTGCTTCAATTTCTGTTCGATGTTGTATCTTTGTGAGAAACGTTGGCAGTAAAACAGTTACCCCAATTAAAAACAAATTACTAAGTATAACGACAATAGAGGCCCCAACAAAAGTTCGATCTTTAAATAACAGTAAATTTATCATCGGTGACGTAACTTTTCTTTCGACTAATATAAATAAAATAAAAGAAATAGTACTGATGATATAGCACATCCATGCAAAGTTGCTCAGCCACCCCCAGCTATTCCCTTTCACTAAAACAAGTGTGAAAAAGAAAATAGCCAAACTAGAAAGTACTAATCCAGTCCAATCAATTTTAGCAACTACTCGTTCCTCATTCTTAATAATTAACATAATGAAACATAAAACAATACCGACAAAACAAATAGGTAGATTAACAAGGAATACCCATCTCCAACCTAGATTTTGTGTAATAACTCCTCCTAGTACAGGCCCTATGGCTGCAGATAATCCTTGTGTCACCCCTAAAATACCAAGCGCAACATACCTTTTTGCTATTGGAACCGCCGAAACTCCAATTACCATACTCGTTGGAAACAAAATAGCAGCTCCTATACTTTGAATAAAACGAGAAAAAATAAGAAAATCGCCCGTATTTGCAAGCGCACATAATGCTGAACCAATGCCAAAAATTACTAAGCCTATAATATATAATTTTGCTTTTCCAAAGATATCAGCGACCCGACCTAGTGGTATTGCTAATACCGCAATAGACATCGTATATACATTCAATATCCAGGACATTTTCTCCAACGATGCACTCACATCAGCCTGTATTGCTGGTAAAGCAATATTCATAATTGTCGTATCAATCATACACAAGAAAATTCCTAGACACATTAAAAATACGATTTTGATTCCTTTAGATTGTTCCATAACATTCCCCACTCACTTGTATTACTTTCCTTCTCTTTTTTCTTGTATTGTTAATTGCGCCAATTTATTTTTTAATGTTTCAACTTGTGCAGTATAACTTGCAATCCCAACATCAAAAGAAATCTCCTCCGCAAATGTAATAGCTTCTTTCCATTTTTCGTATTTTAAACGGAGATCTGTAACATACGCCTCTTTTCTCTCAATTTCCTCTTCAATCCACTTTCTAATAGTATTCGTATCGCTATAATCCCCAAAATACATGCGCATTAAAAAGTCAGAACGCAGAACCTCCTTCTCTACATCTGACTTCATATATTGATAAAACTCTTCTCTTCCTTCATCTGTTATGAAATACAATTTTTTATTAGGCTTACCTTCTTGCATCACAACCTCTTTTTTTATTTTCCCTTCTTTTTCTAGCTGTCTTAATGTCGGATAAATCATTCCAAAACTGCCATCAAAAAAATGAGAAAATACATCTTCAAAAACTATTTTTATATCATAACCAGATAATTCTTTTTCCATGAGTAACCCTAAAACAACATCTCTTCCTTTCAAGAAAATCACCTCATTCACCATTATATAACCAACAACCATATAAACATTGTTAATATGATTATCATTATACATTTTGTTTATTCGTTTGTAAAGTTTAACCATTAAAGTTTTTATAAGCTTTTTTGTTAAAATGTCAGCTACCTCCGCTAGTCTAATAGGAAAATCGTAGGTATTGTAATTTTTCCTCATACTTTATCTATAAGGTGCCTTCGTAAACTTGACTTAGCCGACTTTGGCTACTATCATGAAATAAAATCTATACAGTATTCTGATGAAATGTATAAAATTGTATATAAAGATATTAATAGTCGATTTAACAAATCAATTTAGCTATGCTTCATTTGCAAATTTATACAACTGAATAGATTTAAAGAATTTGAAATTTCGTGGGTGATCATTTGAAAATTTCAATTGAAGAAATAAGCCAAGAATTAGAAGAAGAGATTCTTATTAGGTGTTATGAGGTTGATGACGAAGTATACGAAATTATTAACAAGCTGACAACGGAAGACATCATTTTACTTGGACATCAAAACGATAGTATTCACCGCATTAAGCTTCATGATATCTATTATTTCGAGGCAGTTGAGGGAAAAGTGTTTATTTATTGCAAGGACACCGTTTTTGAGGTAAAACAAAAACTATACGAGTTAGAAGAATTATGTAAAGGAAAAAACTGTTTTCGCGCATCGAAATCAACCATTTTGAATATCACCAAAATTTCATCTGTTTATCCGACCATAAGTGGTCGATTCGAAGCGGTACTGGATAACGGAGAACGAGCTGTTATATCAAGGCAGTATGTGCCTGTCCTTAAAAATATGCTTGGTTTGTAAAGAGGGATACATATGAATTTTTTGGAATTTGTGCAAAAGATAATTAAGAATTTCTTTATCATCTTCGCATCCATAATCATGATTATTACTTTGTTGCGACAAATGTATCATCCTGACATGGCCTTTGATTTGAAGTCGATTTATATCCTTATGGCATTTTCATTTTTAGGTGCACTAACGGAATTTATTTTTTATTCTCCAAATGATCTAAGTGAGAAGAAAATGCGTATAAGGATTATTATTCATTTCTTCACTTTGGAGATTTTATTGATTGTCCTTGCTAGCGCTTTGAATCTTGTAACTGGTCAGGGTGTCATCATTCTTGCACTGCAAATTGCGGTAATCTATATCATTGTTCATCTACTGTCATGGCAAAATGATAAAAAAGATGCAAAAAAAATCAATGAAAAACTAAAGACATTTAAGAAAGACGTTGATGAGTAAACAGAAAATCAAGAAGCAGTACAGTAATCGGCTGCAACAGATTATTTTACGGTAAGCATTTTGAGCTTACCGTTTTTTTGCATCTTATTGCCTTATAAATACAACTTACTGTTTTTCCATATACATCCTTCCAACTGTTTATTATGATGATTTCATAAAAATTTTTCCAATGAGGTGGAGGAACGACTATGGGAATATTACTATTAGTAATTGCTTTAATTTTCGAAATTGCTTTTGCAATCTACTGCATAGCAACTAAGCAAAACCATAAAAAATTAAAGAATTGGATTAGAATTGCTATATTTATTGTTTTTGCAATACTTACTGTTTCATCGGTTATTGTCTGGAGTTTTAGCTGGGTAATGCTTGCTATCCTTCTTTTCTTATTGGCCGTTAAAGGGACAGGATCTCTTATTCTTAAGAAAACGAATATCAAACAATACAAAACTTCTAACATTGTGTGGAAGTCCATTATGATGATATTGATATTTGTCTTTGTACTCTCACCTGTCATTATTTTTCCACAGTATCAATTACCAAAAGTGACAGGAGAATATGAAGTCGCAACCGCTACTGACACATATATTGACAGGAATCGTATGGAGGCGTTTTCTAATAAGGGGGACAACAGAAGTGTTAATGTGGAATTTTGGTATCCAAAAAACGCAGATGGAACATACCCTCTATTAGTATTCTCACATGGAGCATATGGTATTAAGACAAGCAACGGATCTACTTTTACTGAGCTAGCAAGCCACGGGTATGTAGTCGTTTCCATCGATCATCCTTATCATTCCTTCTATACTCAATCAGAGGATGGAAAAGTAACGATGATCAATTCAGATTTTAAAAATGAAGTTGAAAATGCAAATAAAGGTGTTTACTCGAATGAAGAACGCTATAATATTATCCAAAAATGGATGAAACTACGAACAGACGATATGAATTTTGTCATTGATACAGTACTAGCAAAAGCCAAAAGTGACAATAACCCTATTTATCAACATATCAATACAGAGAAGATTGGTGTGTTTGGGCACTCAATGGGAGGTGCTGCAAGTGTGTGGCTAGGTAGAGCACGCAATGATGTAAGTGCAGTAGTAAATATCGATGCCCCTTTCTTTAGTGAACTTGTTTATAACAAAGCCGATGATAATTTTATGGCAAGCAGCAAAGCCTATACAACCCCTCTTTTTAACATTTATTCTGACGATGTTTGGATTCAACTGGATCGTACTCCTGTTTATGTAGCGAACAAACTCCATAATAAACAGTTCGAAGGAGCATATACTACTCATCTTAAAGGAGCAAAACATTTAAGCTTGACCGATTTGTCGCTTTTCTCTCCTATTTTGACATATATTATACAAGGAGGAAAAGCCGAGATTGATAAATATTACTGTATTGAAACTGAAAATGAATTAATTCTTAAATTTTTTGACTTTGAATTAAAAGGAATCGGCCATTTCACTCCCGAAGAGACATATTGAACAGAGTTTCTGCCGTAAATTTATCTCATTGAAACAATCAAAAGGCTTAGGAATAACACCTAAGCCTTTAAGTCATTCTATTATTGTGTAACGCTTCATTTGATATTGTCTAAAGATGTAAAGAAGGTGTCATCCTTTTTAATACTTAATAGAACCTAAAAAAGACAATTCAAGAAACGGGAAGATACCAAAGAGCAATCGGAAAATAAACTCTTTGATATCAAACACATCTTCTTGAATTGCCCAGCAAATTTCATTAATTACTTAGATTATTCATTCGCATCTTTGGAGTAATTATACTTAGAACGATCCACTGGCGTATAATCTGTTGGCGTATAGAATCTCAATAAGTCACCATTCACGACTTTATCAGATAAATGCAATTTAAGTTCTACTTTATCTTTGATCGTTTTCGCAAACTCTAATTGACTTTCATCTAGTAGTAAACCTGTTTTATTATCATAAAATTTCCCATTAATTGAGTAAATCGTAGGACTAACAAAATCACTATTTCTAAATGGCACAATTTCATCATGCTCTTTTGATAATAAGTCTGAACCAAATTGAACAAACTTTTGCGTATCAATTCCTAGTAAATGTAATAGCGTTGGAAGAAGGTCTGTTTGGCCACCATAAGTATGATTAGTTCCACCTTGCATTCCTGGAACATGTATAAATAATGGTACGCGTTGTAAATTAGCACTTTCATATGGTGTAATTTCTTTTCCAATGACTTGTTCCATCGCATCATTATGATTATCTGAAATACCGTAATGGTCACCATAAAGAACAATCATCGAATTATCATACAAGCCTGATTCTTTTAATTGGTCGAATACTTGTTTGATTCCTTCATCTGCATAACGCGCTGTTTGGAAATAATTATCTACACTTGAATCTCCAGTATTAGCTTTATCAATTGTTACTAAGCTTTGATCCATTTTATATGGGAAGTGGTTCCCTACTGTAATTAATTTCGTATAAAAAGGTTGTGGTAATTTACTTAACATACTTTTAGATTGTTCAAAGAATGGTTTATCTAACAATCCGTATTCAGCCATGTTTTCTGAAGAACCAATGTCATAATAACTAGCATCAAAGAAGTGATCGAATCCAAATGATTTATAAATCTCATTTCGATTCCAGAAGCTTCCGTTATTACCATGGAAAACAGCTGATGTATAACCATAATCTTTTAAAATACTAGGCGCTGCTTGATACGTATTTTGTGCTTTTGTAATATAAGCAGATCCTTGTGGTAACCCAAATAAAGAATTTTCTAGCATAAATTCTGCATCGGAAGTTTTACCTTGACCTGTTTGATGGAAGAAATTATCAAAATACATTGTATTCTTATCTTTTGTTAATGAATTTAAAAATGGTGTAACTTCTTCACCGTTTAATTTATAGTTGATCAGGAAGTTTTGGAATGATTCTAAATGCAAATAGATGACGTTCATCCCTTTTGCTTTACCAAAATATTGTGCATTAGGTTTGGCGTAGTTAGATTTTGTATAGTTCATTACTTCTGTAATATCACTACTATCCGCCAAAGCTCTCTGTGAAGATGCTTTCATCGTTTCTACTGAATCATAAATCGTATAGTTATACATTCCTAGATATTTCACAATATAGTTTCTATCAAAACCTCGAGATAATAGTTGCGGACGATCAGCTTCTGCTAGTCCTAAATTTAGGATTGATATTGCTAATGCAAGAGTAATGATTGCCGTTGCTTTTTTATATCCAAAACGATTGCTATCTTTTTGTATTTTTCTTGAGAATCGTAGGTAAAACATTACAAATACATCCACAAAGAACAAGAAATCATAAGGCTTTAATAAAGTAAGAACACTACCACCTAAATCTCCGAAGTTTTGCGTTTGGGTAACTGTAGGTAATGTAATGAAATCACTAAAAAATCGGTAATAAACAATATTAGCATATAAAAGAATAGACATCAGCGTGTAAACTACAACTAGTGATGTATATTTTCTCTTTCCTCTAAATAAAAATGAAATTCCTAGAAATAGCATTGCTGAGCCTAGTGGATTTATAAATAAAAGGAAATTTTGAAGGAATCCTTCTACTCCCAGTTTAAATTGTGCTGTTTGAGCGATGTATGTTTTTAACCATAACATTAAAACAGCTAATAAATATATCCCTAAAAATTTATTTAATAGGTCATTTTTTTTACTTAATAAATTCTTCATTCTTGCACCTACCTTTTACTTACTTAAACTTAAATCATTTTATATATAAACTTAGAATATAAGTATTACATTTGAAAAAATGTTACTTCACAATAGCTTTTTTCACAGCTATTGTATACTACTCCCCATATAGACTTCTGTCAAGCTGTTAAATAGTAACACGCTTCTTTCTATTATTGTAAACCCTTGTCATAAAAACCCCCGAATATGTTATTTTTTCAACTAACATTTACGGGATATTTTAAACCACGGGAATACCTCAGTATTTATTGAAATATTTATTCATATTTCCCACTTTAATATACAGGATGATTTCAAAACACTTTTTTAATTTTTTTCAACAATAGCAATTCTAAAACATAATTTTAATTTTAACAATTAATTTTGGTGACATAAAACTTATAATTTTGTAAGCTTTCGTTTCAAGCAAATTTAAACAAGCGTTATTGAATATTTAAGGTTAAATAACTCCTGCGTAAATCTTTTGATAATTGATCGAGTATTAAACTCATATTTAGTTCATAGAAAAAGGGGATTACCATGATGATGGATGCACTTGGCGGGGTTTTTGGTGTTCATAAAGTATGCTAGTTGTTTGAAAATAAAAACGGCAGAAGTTCTTGTGTAACAAGAGCCTCAGCCGTTTGTTCTTCCAGAGTGGAAGTTTATACCTAATTAATAGTACCTGTTGGGTATAATGTAGTTCCTCCAATTGAAACTTTTATTTCATTAGATAATGGAACATTGTATTCATCAATAACTGTTCTCCACCAATCCCATGCAAGACCTGTACATTCTCTTGCATATATTCTTATATTTTTTGAATTAGGAGGAAGGGGTATTACTGTAGAGAAATGTGCTGTCTTGTCTTTCCAGTTTCCATCCCAAGTTTTATGGAATAGTACTTCTTGTCCATTTTCATCAAATGAAACTTCATCCCAGGCTACTTCAAATTGAGCGACATATGCACCATAATGATCAAGGATGATTTTGCCTTTAGAATATTCCGTAGCCGTCGTCTCAATATAATCTGTATTGTTATGAACAGCAGCAATTGAATTATCCTTTAAGAAAACACTTGTATATGATATTGGGTATGCTGGATTTTTAAGACTAAATTCTGCATTATCTTGAATTATTTTTCTAATATCATTAAAGTCTTTTGAGACAACCTGGTTATGCTTTTGTGAATCTCCACCTAATACTACAGCAGTAAAGGAACTTTCTTCAAAAATATCTTTATACTGCCCACTAGTTTCTACATTCGTATTGACATCCTTCAGTAAGGCTTTAAAAGCAGCTTGGACATCCTTACTCTTAGAGTTTGTTTCTAATTTCACATAAATTGTTCTGCCATAAGCTACATTTGATACCATAACCGGAGGGGCATCATTACTTACCCCTTTACGCGTTAATTCTTCAAAAGGAACGCTATCATCAAAAAGATCTGATGGATTATTAGGTAGTTCTGCACTTACCGTATAAAATATTTGTTTATATGCCGCAACCATCACTTTTTTCTCTCCACTCGCAATTGCATTAAAGTCAATTCCAAGTGAATTATCAAGAACTTGGGCGTTAACATTCAGAGCGCTTGCAATTTGAGATTTGCTATAAACCATAGATTCTGAATATTGTAGTCTTGCAGGTAAAGTATGGGTTGTTGAATATTTTTCACTCCAAGTAGATACTAATTCATCTACTGCTCCAGATACATTACCATATGTTGGATTGTCTACAGTCATTGTATTTTCTCTTTTCATGCCAGGTAAATCTATGCTAATATTTAGCGGTTTTCTTTTGGCAACCAATAAGCTTGGTTGATTGTCTACAAAAGCTTTGTTGGCAAGTTGTAATGCTCCTGGATATGTACGATTCGCCATAGAGTCGATAATTGAAATATCTACCGGTGAAGTTGTAAGTGACTTTTTATTACGCTCAACCACTATAAATTTATCTTTTGAGTTAATACCTTCTTTTGGGACAAAACTATCAACCTTGTCACCATTCGCAGCTAAAACTTCTCTATTATCATAGTTCAAGTTTGCGATACCAGTATCAATATCATTAGATTTGCTTTTTTCACTTACATTCGTATCAAGTGTTTCAGCAAAGGAAATAAACGGATAATTTATGATGCATAAACTAACAGATAAACATACTAGTACTTTTATTACTTTAAAATAATTTCGAATTCCCAAAAACAACACTCCTTTTTTTAGGAAATTATACCACAAAAGCACCCCTTCCAAACATAGTAGCTTAGCACTACATTCAGATTATTAAAAGTTAATAGATAGTTAATATGACACACGACCCTATCAACTTTAATCACCATAGTGCAACACTTGCGGTGATATCTCCATAGTGACGCTCGTATCATTATGTAGAATTCCCACATAAAAAGTAATTATTTAACGATGCATTCACTTTTAAGTAGTATCTTTATTTATTTCAATGCTATATTTCTTGAAGAGGTTCCAGCTTTACTTTATAATCTCCGCTCCCGGACGTTCCTTTGCTTTGTTGTTTATCATTTACTAACAAAGCCCGCTTTTGGAAGGAGCGTGGCCTCCTCATTCAATGCAATGTCCACATTCCACTTGGTGTAGTAACGTGAACCTCAACTATGCAAGTCAAGGAAGTCAAGTTTACGTTACACTGCTACTATTCATTCAGAGATCGTGCGTTTGCAGATTTTTACCAACGACGTTACCCTCCTCTCTTTGGATTTCATTATAAAAGGTGACCCCTTGTCGGTTTAAAAGTTTCTATAAATTAATTAATAAAACTGTTAAAAAACCTTGAAGCTTACGCTTCGTCATTTTGTATACTGTTAAGTAACTACTTTTTTGCAATATCTAAACAAATTAGGAAAATAAGGGGGATTCGATGAAACAGGGAGATATAATTATTTATGGATGTGTCATTATAGGTGCTGGGATTGGACTGGCTATGGATCATGCGTTTCCTGGTGTACTGATTGGCTTAGGTGTAGGGTTCCTACTTAAAACTTTTTTTAGTAAAGAAGAATAAAAGTGGAATGAATAAAACAGTTGTAACACCTGTCAGCTCTCCCACTTTATTAATGGGTATCAACTGATCAACCTATCTTTCTGACCAATACCTTATCATCAACAGAACACTACGTCACTCAGATAAAATTCGGATTATTAAAACCAACATCCAAAAAGGTGTACATTGTTTATATATAAATAATGAAATCGTATTTCAAAATCGAGTTGTAAGCTGGATAATCTTTATTATTCGAGCAATTTTGTTCATCACAAGTTTTTATATTCCAACAAAAATTCAGACTTGCCTTCTCCAAAAACAAAAAGCATTCTTTTCATTGTGGCTCTGGGGTTCACTACTTCATTAATTGAAGTAGTATGGCTTCACCTTATTTTGCAGCAATTGGAATCATGACTACTTCTAATCTCTCATGGATGGAATGGTCTTCTTCTATTTTAGCTGGATACAATTTTATCATGGTGATGCCTTCCCTCTTGCTGTTTCTCTTTTACCTCCTGTTTGGTCGGAGGATGAAAAAACTCTTAAGAAACTTCGGGTGAAAATAGCTAATAATACGGGGGCAACCCTTTCTTGGAAAATGTGTAGTTGGAATCATCCTAATCTTCAATAGTCTGGATTACTTGTAGGGCGTATCAATTATGCCTCGGCATAATTGCCGCTGACGCTTCGCTTTCGCGCAGAAAACATTTGCAAAAAGGTTTATTTCCCCCGAGAGTAAAAAAGCGTCTCCACTTGTTGTAGAAACGCCTCCATTATATAAGTAATCAGGGAATACGTTCAGAAAACATACAAACTTTCAGCTTACATTCAACCATCCATGCCTAATCTAATAAAAAGCATCCTCTAATCAATAGAAGACATCGATATGTCCAAAATTCCCACAAAAAAATATTTACTTTACCCCATAAGCAGACATTTATTATATGAATTATACTTTGTTTAAGATGTGTAGATCTATAACTTCTAAATGACTGTTGTCGGTATTCTACAGCTTCGTGAATAATTTAAAATTGAAGATATTTTTCTAATAAAGTTAAAAAGAGCTCGATATCCTCTTTGCTAAGATCACCAATGTTGGCTACCCTAAAAGAATTTAATTGATGAAGTTTTCCAGGATATATCGTTATTCCGTTAGCATATAAATAATCATGCATTTCCTTAAAATTATAATTTTCACTTTCGGGCTCTACTATTGCTGTAATAATTTTCGAATGGTGCTCCACTGGGACGAGATATCTTAAACCAAGTCTAGAAAGACCTTCTATTAAGGTTTCCCAACATTTAGAATATCGTTCATATCTTTCTTTCACTCCTTCTGCTTTTAATTCTACAATCGCCTGTTTTAGAGCATAGATAGTTTGCACAGGTGGAGTAAAACCATCTGTCCTGTCTCGATGAAATGGTCATATTGAGCGTAAAGATTCAGGTAATAATTTGTCGGCTTTTTTGTTTTTCCTTTTTCTAGTTCGCTTTTTTTTGCAATTACAAAAGAGACCCCTGCCATGCCTTGAAGGTTTTTATTGGAACTAGCCGCCAAATAACTTATATTCATGTTACTCATATCAATAGGGATAGCTGCAAACGAACTCATTGCATCAACCATCATATTAATCTCATTTTCTTCACAAATGGAGCCAATCGATTCTATATCGTTTAATAATCCCGTTGTAGTTTCATTATGCACGACAGCTAGAAAAGAAACCTTTCTTGGAATGCTTTGAATGAATGACTGTAATTGATCTAAATTAATAGGTTGATCGGGTGGACTTAAAAACTCAATCCAATCCAGCTGATAAGCTTCTGCAATTTCACACATTCTTTTTCCATAGGCTCCATTATTTATAATTACTAAAACCCCATCAGTCATAACTGAACTCAAGATTGACTCCACAGCAGCAGTACCTGAACCACCGAATAAAACAGTTGTATATTGATTCTCTTCTGAAACTAAACTAGTAATTTCTGAAATAACAAAGTGCAATAATTGGCTGAAGTCATCTTCACGAGGGCAAATATCAGGTACTACTTGTGCGTATTTAACAGTATCTGTTGTAGTAGCAGGTCCGGGATTCAGTAATATATTTCTAGTAATTTTCTTCACGGTACTCCTCCCTTTCATTATATTTCACTTTTATACGCAGTTCGAATTCTCGCTACAACAAAGTTTTCGTCCTGTAAAGAGGCTTATTTATAGGCAAGAACAACCTACTAATATGTTCAGAACAATTATTTAATAAATCTCTGTAGACGAGTTTTGATTTCACTTGGCGTTACTTTTGGGCGTCCTAGATTTTGTTTAGATCCCTTTGAGATTTTCAAATAAATAAACGTCAGCCCTTTTGTCATTTTCCATTCTTGTAAACACTCTTCAAGTTCATGTAAATTATGGATATAGTATGACTTTTCATACCCGCAAGACGCAGCAATTTCGACCATATTAACATTGTGAGAAACGGTATTTTGCCCTCCAGTTGAATCGTGAACTTGATTATCTAGAAGAATGTGTAGCATATTTTCAGGTTGATAGTAGCCATTTGTAGATAAGCTCCCCATTCGCATAAGGAGGGAACCATCTCCATCAATAACAACTACATCTATATCTTTTCGCGTGTGGGCTAATCCTAATCCTAAAGAACCAACACAGCCCATGGAGCCAACCATATATAGATTATTATCAGCATCCTCGACCTCATATAGTTCCCTTCCTGTTTTACCAGTTGTCGCCATTAATACTGTTTTCATATTTTTGAGTCCATTTATCACTTTTAAAGTGTCAAAACGACTTGGCAGTTCATCTACGTCCGTTTTTTCACTTTTTATCATATTTTTATGATTAAGTCGTTGCTCTATCTTCAATTTCTCACTTTTAAATGTTTCTTTTCTCACTACAAAAAAGAATGGTTGATTTACTTCAATCCACTTGTTAGCTTCTTCAAGCTGTTTCTTTGCCTCACTATTATCAGGAGATAAGAATTGCCATTTTATTTGCATAAGATCTAATAGTTGTGTCGTAATTTGCCCCATTAATTCATGCTGGGGTTCATCATTCAACCCGGGTTCTCCACGTAGACTTACAAACCCAAGTACAGGTATCTGAAAGGGGTAGTTTAAAGACGTCAAGGGAGAAATACAATTAGTTAGACCAGAGTTTTGCATTAAAACAACTGATTTCCTTCCCCCAAGGTATGCTCCTGAAGCAATGGCTACAGCATCACCTTCGTTGGCTGCAGCAATATATTCACACTCATTTATGGAATAATTAATAAGATTCTTTAAAAATGAACAAGGAACTCCACTGTAAAAGTCAAACCCAAGTCTTTTAAGCTCATTTCCAAATTCTTTTGTATTTAACATATCATCACTCCTTTTCAGGAGGGGGTCATAAGTCTTACCCCTGATGGGCATTCTACATCCATTCGTGTTCATGTTCAAAATCTAAAGGGAGAATGGATAATTGGTGGGATTTACGGAAGGATCGCAACTGAGGATCATGGGATTGTCAATTCAAATCGGGGTTCTCAAATAATACCGATTGATGAATTATTATCAGATTATATGATGATGGATAAGACAAAGAAAGATAAAACAATAGATTCTCTAAAAAAAGATTCAATTTTAGCAGCTGAAGTAATAGCATCCCACTTTCCTTGTAGAGAATATGGCATTGATTTCGGATTAAATCTTGAAGGAAAACCTATATTATTTGAAGTAAATACAACGCCAAGCATAAGTAGTTTTGCCAAAATTGATAGGGCGATCTGGAAGAAAATTGTTGAGATTAGGAAAATGCAAAATGAAGGCTAAGTTTGAAATATAGTGACGTATTTTTTATTAAATTCGAAAAACCTAGTAGTTCAGCAAAGCATACAATAGATTTTAATAACTCTGAATTATTAGGATTATTCAGGAAACACTTTTACCAGATGTTATTAAAAAATAAAAGATAACCTCTTTAGGATATTTCACCATAAGAGGTTATTTTTTATCAAACTTTAGTATCTATTATAATTTAATTACGTAGTGCTGCCATTTTAAATTCATTTTTATTTCCTAATGTTACAAAAAAATATGTTCGCGTTTTGGGATTATTTTTGTTGCTAAATCCAATCTTCTTTAATATTGCGCTAAGCACCAGTCTTTCGTTTGTTGGTCGGCAAAGGATGCTTCTACACTATTTAAATAGATTTGTCGATAATCTTCTTCACTTAGATTAAATTCGTTGTTAACTAAATGGATTTCATTTGCCATAGTAGTATCTGATACTGTTCTGTTATCCGTATTAAATGTCACTTTTATCCCATCTTTATGAAACTTATAAATCGGATGTTCAGAATAATGATGAACAGCTTTCGTTTGGACATTACTTGTTGGACACATTTCAAGCACTACTTGTCTTTCTTTCACAATCTTATAAGCCTCGGCACAATCTTTAATAAATACTCCGTGTCCTATTCTTTCAGCACCCAACAGTTCAACTGCCTCTAGTACGTTTTTACCAATTCCCGTTTCACCGGCATGAATAGTGACTCTATAGCCATATTCTTTCGCTAAAGCGATTGGATCTACGAATTTTTCACAAAAGCCTTCTTCTTCAGATGCACATAGGTCTATTGCTACCACACCTTCTCCAAGGAACATTTTCCCCTTTTCAACTACCTCAAATGCACTTTCTACAGACATCGTTCTCATGCAAGACAGGATTATGTTTCCCTTTATTTCGTAACAGCTTTCAGCGTCTCTCATCCCCTCTATAACAGATTGAATAACTTCTTCAACACTAAGACCTTGTAATGTGTGAAGTAACGGGGCAAATCGGACTTCTAAATATTTTACATTTTCTCTTGCTGCATCCTCAAATAGCTCAAAAGTAATTCTTCTTAAGTTCTCCTTGGACTGCATGACTAAATTAGGAAGAGAAAATCTTTTTAAATATTCATCAAGGGATTCACATTCTAACGGAGCAATCAGCTCCTTTTGCAGTTCATCCTTATTAAAAGAGGGTAACTGAATACCTTCCTTCTGTGCAATATCGATAATAGTTTCACCCCTTAGGCTTCCATCCAAATGACAGTGAAGTTCAATTTTGGGCAATGCTAAAAAGTTCATTGTTGACCTCCTACAATAAATTTTCAGATAAATACAAAAAAATTCCTGATTACAAAGAAAATACAAGTTTTGTACTTTCTTCGTAATCAGGAATTTCGGTTCCTGGTAGAGACCCCCAAACCATATTATTGGAGTTATACGAAAATTTATTGATTCCTTAATGTTTTTTAAAATAATAATAAAAAAATATTAGATTGTCAACATGGTCCCTAACACCCATTAATTATTGTAAAAGTATATTCTATATTTACATTTCGGAGTAGCTTATGCCAACAAAAGAACTAGCTTTATTAGCAAGACCAATTTGATGATTGCCGAGTTTGTCTACAATAGAAGCATAAAAAAGTGCTCCCTTCTAAAAATTAATAATTATGTGCTATTCCATGTTACCAATATCAGGTTTGGTATTTTTATTTTGATTTTCAATTTGACTAACTATTTTTTTTTTGGGGTTATAGTCATGGTTCCAGTCATCACACATAAGATCTATAATATTTTGTAATTTCGATTGCAAAACTATTTCTTTTTTGGTAACAGAATCTAGTGTTTTACGGACACTATCATTAATCCTTAATAAATCAGTTATTGAAGCTGGGTGTCTTAAACCTGGGATTAAACCTAAAGCATATTGAATCTTTTCCCCTTCAGCATTAATAATATGACTTAATCCCAACTCTTCAAAAGCAATAGATGAAAGTAATAAATTTAATGCCTCGTTCTTGGAAATAGTAATTGAAGCTGTGATATTCGGTATATTAGGAAAACTCATAAAAAACCCCTTTCATTAGCTAATTTTTAATTTACATGGTTATTGTATGATGTATATTTCGATTTATGTCATATAAATTGTCAAATCAAGTCGAACAGTTCAGAATCCTTAATAGCATATGGAGGTGGAAATCTTTTTGGGTCCCTTATTGAAATGAGCATTTAATATGCTCCTCATAAGGTAGAGTGGTGAAATCTAAGGGGTAATTATATGGCTAGAGGTAATTATAAATATGTACAGTTTTCTCGATTAAGGGTGTACAAAATCACTTGTATTCCGAGGTTAAATAATGCTTTAACCGGTATGAAACACCAACCATTGTGACAACGCTTACATGATGTAAAATACGATCTTAGCGCCTTCGCTAGAAAACGTAGGAATCTCTTCCTCGTGTTTCATAACATACAAAGAAGATAAACGAATCATCTTCTCAAAGTTATTGCCTTTTGCTACTGGAGGGATAATCCTTCTAAGAGCCAGCAGTTTCCCATTTTCTAGCCAAAAGTATGATAAAGCCATCCCCATCGAAGCACAAACATTTATAACGATCTCTACTAGTTCATCAAAGCCTTTTCACACTTCCGCATTGCCACAAATGATAAAGATGTCTTGCACACTCGTAAAATGCTTTATCGATTACTCAACTCCTTCATGATCGTTTGGATGATGCGTTCATGTATGCCTGTTTTAATGATACAGCTTGGCTCAGAGGAAAATTACGTGGAATTATTAGATTACTTGTCCGTGATGGGATCCAGTATCACAGGGACAATTGTTAGTTTGGTAGCACATTAAGAAGCACCCCCTTTTTGATACGCCTATCATTCCGGAAGTGCTTGATTATTTATATGTGTTATTTGATTATGTGCATACATTGCAATTTAACTAAATAAAATAAATAAGAATCGTTTTGATTTTTAAATAAATCTAATTTCACTTCTTTAAGTAATTAGTCACCTGTCAAAAGATCCACGATGTTTTGCAATTTTGATTGCAAAACAAGTTCTTTTCTCGTAACAGAATCTAATGTTTTACGCACACTATCATTAATACTTAATAAATCAGGTATTGAAGCTGCTTGGGTTAAACCCGGGATCAATCCTAAAACATATTGAATTTTTTCTCCCTCTGCATTAATAATGTGGCTTAATCCCAACTCTTCAAAAGCAATTGATGAAAGTAATAAGTTTAAAACTTCATCCCTAGTAATAGTAATTGAAGCTGTAATATTCGGTATGTTAGGGAAACTCATGAAAAAACCCCTTCCTTTACAAATTTTTGATTACACGTTTATTGTATGATGAGTATTTATATTTGTGTCAAGATTGTCAAATCAAGTCGACTCATGAATACCCAGGCATATTGTAGTCGACAATCTTTCTGGGTCCTTGATTTTTCACAAGAAATGCTATGTAAGCAGCATCGTAAAAGCGCTTTACAAAGGCGTTTGAAATTGGGGCAACTATCACACATTCAGCCTTTGGACTCAATTATGCCAAGGCATAATTAGGTTAAGAATAAAGCTTGGACAATATGAATATATTGATTTGCGTAATTATTTTTAAATCGATGAAGAAAAAATTGGAAACATTTGAGGTGATTTAAATTGTCGATGCCCAACATACCTGATATCAAGCCAGATATAAATCTTAGTAAAAAAGATATTGCAAATTTATTACTTTCATCAATTGCGATGGAAGAATTAGGTTTAGCCGAGATTATTAAAGCACAAGGAAGAAAACTAGAGAAGATAACTAAAGAAACGTGTGATATTAATGTTTTGTTAGAAGCTAATAGTAATGTAAATCAGTTATTAAAAACAATTGTAAAAAAAGAAATGCTCCTATTAATGAAATTAGAAAGTGTTGTTGATTTTACTGAGACACATGAAGTAAAATGCAAAAAACATTGTAAGCATGAAAAAGAGTGTGAATGTGAATGTGAATGTGAATATGATGATTATGATTGCAAATAACACGGTTGATTAATGGGTGAAGTAACGATGATGTAACCATTGTTCCCTAAATTCAGTTGGGCATCAAAAGGTAATTATCGATAATAACACGAAGAAAAATGGAGAAAAATTGTCAAGCCCATTATATCTGATTGTAGACGCGTGACACCTCCATGGCACAAGAATCGTTCCTAGCGTTCAGTGAGAAGTTTCTACCAGTTGTATGCAGATTCAATTGGCGTCATCTCTTTGTTAGCCCATCCTTTGAGACATCTTCACGAAGGCAACTGCGATATACACTACTTCTTTCCTTTTCACGACGTACTGGAATATACATCGCGTCTAAATAAACGCAGGGGCTATTTTCTGCATTTATTTAGACGTTTGTTAGATTATCATGTTAGAAATTACTATATCGGTGTAATGAAGGCTCTATATTTTTTATTAAAACCAGTCCTATATCGGCATCTTCTTTGGAAGTGCGGAATGACTGTTGACGTGTCGTTCAATGCATTAGATGATAAATAATAATACTAGGGGTTATAATAATCTTCGTTTGCGACATTGTCTTCTAGGCTAATGCACTAACCAATCTGCATAATTGTCAATGAAGCGCCAAGCGTACCGTTACTGGCCGTCGTAGTATTTGTGTTATCATCATTGAACATCTGTAGAACGTTAACACCAGGTCCAGTGTTCAAAATGTATGCTCCTGAGAGTTGTGTATCGATCCCAACAGCGCCTCCGTTGCCAACATGACTCCCAAAAAGAGGAACCCCGTTTAGGCGAAGCGCGAATCCGACACCGCCAGTTGGCGTCTCAACCCCTTCCAAATAGCTATCGATCCAATAGACGCTATTCGGACTTAGATGGATATCTGGTGATCCAGGTGTATGTGTAATACCGATTCCATTGCTATTTATAGTTGAATCAAACACATAAGACGACCCTGGTGTAACTACTTGCTGAATGAAGCTTCCTACCTTGATGTTGTTGGCTGTAAACGTACCGCCTGTAGCTCCAGTGGCTCCCGTTAGCCCTGTAGCACCAGTGACACCTGTTGCTCCGGTTGCCCCTGCAGCCCCAGTTGCCCCTGCACCTGTTGCGCCTGTTGCACCTGTTGCACCTGTTGCACCTGTTGCACCTCCCACAGAAGGAACAGCTAATATATTTTCCAGTTTAGATTGAAGGAGTAGCTCCTTCTTAATTAATCCTTGCATAGTAGTTTGAACGCTTGCATTAACTTCCAGCAACTCATTAAGGGTCGCCGGAACCGATAGTCCTGGCAATGTACCGACTGCGTATTGGATTTTTTCCGCTTCGGCATTAATGATGTGTCCTAGCCCTAACTCTTCAATCGCTATAGAAGCTAATAAGAGGTTTAAGGCGTCATCTCTAGTAATCGTGATGCTAGGGGTTATATTAGGAATATTCGCTTGCGACATTGTCTTCATCCTTTCTTAATTTGTCGATTTAATAGAAGGTCTCCCTCCTTTAAGTCGTATAATGTAGAATATGATTTTTTTCATTAGCTGTATGAGCTTTCTACCCGTTAAGAAGCCTTTTTTACAAATACATACCAAAGAATGAATGTCACTAGAGTTGGAAGAAAAGAGCCCGGAATCACCCTTGGACTTTGACTCGCGTTTCCTATATTCCGATATAGTATACATCCCGAACCTGAACATGAAGTATGTTATCAGATATCTAAGCTATGTTTACAAAATGAAAGTGATACATTTAAGCTACACAAAAAAAGTGAATTTATATAAAATAGGACCAGAACTCACTTCAATAAGGAGTACAGATCCGTTTGTGTTCATATAAATATATGGGAAGAGACGTTTTATATAGCGTATGACTAGTACAGTAGAAAATAATATTATATAAGGAAGCTTCTAGTAATTTTTTGAAATAGGTTCTTTACCATAAGTTCTGCTCCATCTAGTCTTACCCAACGCTTTACATACGAATGATATTATAAGTCATGTTTTTCGCTAATAATTTATAACCTAAAGGACCTTTCATATAGCCATTAACGACATTTATTTTGAATTCTTCACTGTATTTCGCCATAAAAAAAACACCCTTAAAGTAGAATTTTGACTTCTAACTTTAGGGGTGCAGGACCTTTTAAGTCTTTTACAAGGTGTATAATAATTGCCGGGAGTATTTGATGCCTGATCGTACAAACACGTAGCCGATTCTCATAAGGTTTTCATAACCGCTAATTCCTCTATATCCCATACCCCCGTGTTTAATCGTGAAACTTGATAAATTAAGTATCATCTTTACGATTCCATACTTTTTTATTATCTATCCAAATATTTTCCCTATTATTCCTTTGAGAAAATATACTTTTATCGCTTGGGCTACTAATATTTTCACTTGTAGTATTATTTTGAGAAGATACATTTTTATTTCTTGAGCTAATAATGCTTTCATCTGCATGATTTGTATTAATTAAATCAATTAATTTTGGATCTATCTCAATCAAAAACGTACTGTAATTATGTTTTATTCCTAATAAGATAAAATTGAGATGGGTACATTCCACTTTCTTATTCAGTTGATATTGCTCTAATTTTTTGTTCAGAAGATATAACAATTTATTTCCAACAACCAGCTTTTTAATTAACTTTTCTGTAAAAGAAGTTTCTATCACTTCATTGAACTCAACCATTATTTTTTTGTATATACTATATTTTTGCATATCAGATATTTGTTGACCATGAATTTTAGTAAATAAAAAAGTTAAATTTTCTATAACCAAATCATGTTTTGATCCATCGTCAATGGCCGTTTTGATTAATTTTCCAGCTACATTATAAAGATAATGTCTTGAAATTTCCTTTTCGATACAAAATGAAAAATCTACTTTTTTTGAAAGGGCATCGTTTAAACAACTCATTTTCATTCCCCTTTTTGTTTGAATGAATTTTTAGATTTCCATTGCTCTATTTCTTCTAGGTCTTCTTTTCTGTATATATGAAAAGCAGGGTAGGTCGTTTCTACATACATAGAAAAGCCGAGTACTGCTGCTCTTATACAAAAATGACGGTCTTCACCAACATAAGAAACATTATAAATTTTGTTGAAGTTTACGCCAGCATTTATTACATTCTTACTTATAAGTGTACACGCACCTAGTCCTCCGACCTTATATATCCCTGGAACTTTCATTTTCATAATAAATTCGATGGATTTAAGTTTAATCTCACTTTCAGAAAGAGGATGATGATCTTCCTTATTGAATAACTGATATTCGTCCTGCATCCAAACTTGAGGCATTTCAATAGCATCGGGTGTCCACTTGGTCCAGAATATATTTGATATAATATCCTTGTTTGCTTTAAGCAAATGAACTAAAGTTTTTGGATGTAATATTAAATCAGAATCTATTAAGAATACATAGTCAAAGTCTTTTTCTTTCGCATAATGAAGGATATGATTTTTCATACATGACACATGATGTACATTATTAGTGGTCCAGTAATGGGTAACATCATTTTTTATATATTCATATTTATTTTTTGTTTCAATAATGGAAACCTCTCGATTAGTAGAGAAGTTTTCTAGTAGTTCCTTTGATGTCAGATCATCATTATCGTCAAAGAATAAGTAATTTACTTGTACTTCATCACTTTTTTCTAAATTATCAAGTGAATAGAGAAAGTGAATCAAAATATCACTATCTTGTTTAATTGGGCTCCCAATTAGTATGTTGACTTTCCCCTTTTTATTTCTTTCATCGGTCCCTGCTTCTACTAAATTAAAGATTTGGTCCTTCATGTCATGTTCTACAGATAATTCATTTTTTTCAAGTTGTTGAATAAAAAATTGTTCATTAAAAATTACACTTGGATGTTCTGGCACATAGTATTTTGCATGATCATGATGAAATTTTGAGTTTTTCACGTCCCCCTGATGATAATATAATGCACATAGTTGTAGATGAGGATACCATGTCCAATATTGTGGTTCTAAAACAGCATATTCCGCATCAGGTTTACCAATATTTATTGCTGTTAAATACCAATACAAAGAGGCATTAATATTCCCTTTTTCTTTTAAAATATCCCCTAGCAAACAACAAAATTTCGGAGTAGGTTTGGTATATTCCAGAATACGTAATAACGCTTGTAGCTGTAAATTTTTCTCGTTAAGTTGGCTATAACAGTGTGATAAATTAAAACATGCATTAATATTATCTTCCACCCATCCTTGATTGGCATCTAAAAATGCTTTGTATTGCTCAATAGCTTTTTCATATTTTTTATGATCCAGTAACTCATTTCCAAAATAATAGACATCTCTGGGTGAAAAGTATTCTCCCCTCTCATAGCAATCCATATAGATTAATAAATTTCGAGCTGTGTGCTTCTTTTCTTTTTTATGTTCGATGGCTATATCACTGTGTAAGATATTTCCGGAAACTAATAAGACTTCGTGAACCTTACCTTCCCATCTAAATTGTCGTTCTCGTTTAGCTAATCTGTGTCTACGTATCTGATAGCCTACATCACCAAATTCGTTAATAGATAATATATATGGCATACTTACTGCGTCTATCTCTTCGGATAGACTTTCTTTTAGTTTAATTAATTTCAACTGTTCCTTCTCTTCCATTACATCATCTGCATCTATCCACAGAATATAATCCTTGTTCGCTAAACTAAAGGAATAGTTACGAGCTTTTGAAAAATCATTACACCATTCAAAGTCATATATTTTCGCATCGTATTTTTTTGCTATTTCCTTAGTGTCATCAGTAGATCCTGTATCTACAATAATAATCTCGTCTACAATATGTTTTACTGATTGTAGACATCGACCTAAAACCTCTTCTTCATTTTTCACTATCATACACAGACTAATTGTTGCCATTACTTTTTCAACCCCATTTAATTAAATTTGGATCCTTATCTAATATTGAATGATATTGTTCGAGGCACCCATAAACCCCTCCATTATCCAGCTCCATATATCTTTCATACTTTGCTTTTCTACCTTTCTCTGTTGACCATCCGTAATGCTGAATTTTCACGGTACTATAAAAGTGTTTATACTCAAAAATATTTAATGGAAACCGACCGCAGTGCTGCGCCGTCTCTTTCCAGACATATTGATCTGTAGGTTTGAAGCGAACTAGAAAAGGTCTAAAAGTTCTATGTGCATACCAATATTTATCCTCCCGATAATGTGAGTCATTCCACATATCATATAAACGAAAATAGACGGCATCATACATTTGTTGATTTGTAATGATTTCATATTGTGTAAGAAAAGATGATTCCATCATTTCATCACTATCTAGATTTAATATCCAATCGGGGTTTGTTTGTATTGTCTCCTCCCACTGTTGCTTTCTAAGCGTTATTTCATTAAAAAAGCGTGATTCTTTGTTTTCCACAATTTTCAACGGAATCCCAGTGAGTACTTCTTTGCAAATTGAAATAGTATCATCTGTACTAGCATCATCTATAATGACAGCAGCGTTAATAAATGGCTTATGTTGCATCAACGCCCTTTTTAAATATCGATCGCCCTCATTTTTCACCACCATTGATAAAGTGATACTCAACAAAAACACTCCTTTTTCTTTTATTCATATTCATAAAGTTTTAAAGGTATACTATTGAGGGAGGAGATTAATTGGATAATTGTTTTGTTTCTATGTGTATGATTGTTAAAAATGAGGAAGAATTCTTACCTAGTTGCCTCAAGAGTGTTCAAGAAATTGTAGATGAAATAATTATTGTGGATACAGGTTCTACAGATTCTTCCATTGAGATTGGTAAAAGTTTCGGAGCAAAAGTAATCTCACATAAATGGAATAATAATTTTGCAGAAGCAAGGAATATTAGCCTTGAAAATGCAAATGGTGAATGGATATTAATTCTCGATGCAGATGAAACTCTTGAAAGTATCGATAGAACCCTTTTCCATAAATATATTAAGGAATCCAATGTGGATATATTATCACTAGAACTTGTGAATTATTATGGTGATAAAATAGATGAAAATCGAATTTATACAATGGCGCAGTCCAGGCTATTTAAAAATCGTCTAGGTTTAAAATTTGAAAATAGTATTCATGAAACAATAAACTTAAATGATGCTGATATGGATATTCATAACATTCAGCATTTACCTATAAAGATTCATCATTTAGGATACCTTACACAGGTAACAGAGAAGAAAAAGAAAAATGAACGAAATATGAATTTGCTTCATACTGAAATTAAAAACGACAAACATAGTCCGTGGATGGAATATCATCTTGCAAGTGAATACTATCGGCAAAAAAAATACGAAACAGCTTTTTTATATTGTAATGAATCTATTAAAAGGTTTTTGTTAGCTGGTTTAAAGCCCTCTTCCCTGCTATATAATCTTAAATATTCAATACTAGTAACTTCCGGATCCTTTAATGAAGCATTAAAAGGAATTGATAAAGCGATTCTACTATACCCTGATTATGTTGATTTACACTTTTATAAGGCAGTCTCTCTTTATCATGAAGGTATGTTTAATGAGTGTATTTTAACCTTAGAGCATTGTCTTGCATTAGGAGAGCAAAACCTTGCCTATTTAACGATGTCTGGTACAGGATCCTATCAAGCTTTATTTTATCAAGCACTAAGTTTTAAAAGTAAAGGGAATCCATTTATGTCTAAAAAATTACTTCTAAAGGCACTAGAAATATATCCTGAGTATAAGGAAGCAAAAGAGGAATTACTGGGTTTTAGTTAAATACCATGAAAGAAAGAAGCATAAAGTACACTCCAAGTGTCACTATGCTTCTCTTTCAAATGAATCCTTTAATTATCTTTTCTTTTTTTCATCATTTTAGTTAACCATTCATCAATTTCTTCATCTTTTTCATTGCTTTCCTGTTGAGAAAGGTGAATATTTGTATTTGACTTCCGAATAGGTTGATTGTCTATTTTGTTATTCTTTCTTCCAATTAAAATCGCAGAAACAAATATAAGTATTGAATAAACAAAGTATTGTCCACTACTGCTTACATAAAATTGGACAATTTCATAATTAAAACTAATAGCTTCAAGTTGCCCTTGTTCAACAAGTGTATTTAAATATTTGCTATTTTCAAAAAAGCCCCAAATACTACATAGAAAAAACAGCATTGCGATAAAAAATAATGTAATCTTTAGCATGAAATTTATATCTGTAATTTTTTACTAATCATTGTCCTCGTCTCCCAAGTCGATTAAACTACCATTTTTTATCAAACAAATGTTATCCGCAATTTTTGTCACTTTCTGAGAATGGGTAACAATTATTACACATTTGTTTTCAGAATAGGCTAATTCTGCAAATATTTCTAAAATATCTTTTTCAGTATTTTTATCTAAGTTTCCAGTCGGTTCATCAGCAATTATAATATGGGTGTTATGAGCTAATGCTCTGGCAATGGCTACTCGTTGTTGTTCACCACCAGACAATTTCATTACTGCTCTTGTGGCTTTTTCCTCATTAATCCCAACTTTATTTAGTAACTCCAAAGCGTGTTTGTTCTTATTTTTAATTTTGGTTTTACTGATATACATTGAAAGCACTATATTTTCTAGTGCAGTTGCATTTGTGCAAGTTATATTGTTGGAAGATAATCCCGACGTCTTGAGCACGATAGTTGTCACGATCAATCTCATTTAATGACTTGCCATTAATTAACACTGCACCGGCTTGACACTTATCTATGCCAGCTACGAGCGACAGTAAAGTTGATTTTCCTGCACCTGATTTACCTACAATGGTATATACTTTACCTTGATTAAATTTATAGTTAATCACTTTAAGGACAAGCTTACCTTTCATATAGGCATATGAAATATCTTTTAATTCTAAACAACTCATATTCTGTTAATTCCTTTCCATCAAAATTTTAATTGGCTCATACTTCACAATTTTTAACATAGAACTCACTGCCGATACGGTTGTTAACCATAGTGCAATCATACTTATCTTAAGCAATGTAATCATATTAAGTACGACATCTAAATGTGATAGGGGTTCTTCAACAACTGCATTATTCATTCCACCTGCCATCATCATGCCTTGCATTTATGTATTTTGAGTGGCTGCTTGAACTGCGTCTATTTGTTGTAGCAATATATCTGCAATTGACTGCGCTATCATAGTGCCACCAAAAATACCAATGACGACGCAAACCGCAGTAATTAGAAAAACTTCTAACCATAAGCTGAATGATACGGTTGATTTTTTCATACCCATTGCTCTTAATACGCCGATTTCATATTTACGTTCGCGAATAGCAATAGACGAAATAACAGCAATAGAAATTCCACCAAATATCAACACGATAATAAGAAATGTTGAAAATACACTACTTAAGCCCTCGACTGGACCAACTATTTGATTATAACTATCCATGTCTGTTTTTACGTCGAATAAATCAGATAAACCCTTTTCACTTAGTTCTTCCGTAAATCCGTCAATGTCTTCAGGCTATTTAAATAATAAGGGCTATCATGCTCACCACTCCCTGCAAAGTTGTAATATACAAAGGGAATCAAAAATGTACTTGGTTAAACAAGCATTTTTGTACATATTTATTTCAAGTTTATAGGCAACTAGCTCGTTTGCTTGAAGCCACAACAAAAGAGTAAACTAAAAACCGAAAGCCCTCTATAAAATACCGTTAAAGACTCTAAAAAATGTTCAAAACAAAACGCTGAAAACCCTAATTTATATAGCTACTTAACGACATTCGAATAAATCATTTATATTAGTGTTTAAATGAGATTGTGAAACTAAGTCATCTCGTTTTATAATGGAACATTTAAATGTAAAAGGTATGATGAAAATTAACATCTAGCGAATACGGTGGCCAGCAAAAACTATATGAATTAAAACGGCAGATACCATAAAATGTCGCAATAGGGAATTGAATTTGTCAAACGCCTAAAGATGGGCTCTATCATCAAAAATTCGCTCGATATTGTAATACGCTATTTAAAACGCCTTTTCTCATATATTTTGAATGAACACAGACGGACCAGTACTCCTTACTGAAGTGAGTGCTGGTCCTATTTTCCGATATATTCATTTTTTGTTTCTTGCTCGTTATAAAGTAATCCCGTAATCCCTCACTAGTTTAACCTTCAAATTGTAGCTTTATATGAAATAACTACTTCTGCTGCTTCACTTTCATTTCCTATAAATAGCGTAGGTATCTGAAATCTTACTAGATGTTCAGTTAAGGATACAATATATGGTAAATAAGAAACGCGAATAAAAGTCCGAGACGGAGGTGACTCCGGGCTCTTTGTGTCCAATTCTAGTGTGATTCGGTATGTATTTATAAAAATAGCTTTTATGCGGGGTGAAAGCTCATACGGTTAATGAATAAAAATCATATTCTGCATTATACGACTAACATGAGGGAGACCTCTCTATTAGATCGATAAATTTAGAAAGGATGAAGAAATTGTCACAAGCGAATCTTCCTAATATAACCCCTAGCATCACAATTACTAGAGATGACGCCTTGAACCTCTTGTTATCTTCTATAGCGATTGAAGAGTTAGGGCTAGGACATATTATTAATGCCGAAGCGGAGAAAATCCAATACGCTGTCGGTACGCTGCCAGGACTTTCGATTCCAGCGACCATCAGTGAGTTGCTACAGGTAAATTCAAGTGTTCAAAGTACTATGCAAGAATTAATTAAGAAGGAGCTACTCCTTCAATCTAAACTGGAAAACATCTTGGCTGCTCCTTCTTTAGTAGGTCCAACCGGTGCTACTGGCGCTACTGGGCCTTCTGGTGGGACTCCAGGCGCTACTGGCGCTACTGGCGCTACTGGTGCTACTGGCGCTACTGGCGCTACTGGCGCTACTGGTGCTACTGGTGCTACTGGTGCTACTGGTGCTACTGGTGCTACTGGTGCTACTGGTGCTACTGGTGCTACTGGCGCTACTGGCGCTACTGGTGCTACTGGCGCTACTGGCGCTACTGGTGCTACTGGTGCTACTGGTGCTACTGGCGCTACTGGTGCTACTGGTGCTACTGGTGCTACTGGTGCTACTGGCGCTACTGGCGCTACTGGTGCTACTGGTGCTACTGGTGCTACTGGTGCTACTGGTGCTACTGGTGCTACTGGTGCTACTGGTGCTACTGGTGCCCCTGGAGGTGGTGCGATTATACCATTTGGCGGGTCAGAATCCGGATTTTCGACGGCACCGTTTATAATCACCTTAACAACGGATGTTAACGGTGACCCTAGCAACATGTACTTCTTTGGATTTAACGGCACGCCACCAATCCCTGTCGTCACGCCACTGGTTGACACGATAGATTTGGATGCGTTTATAGGTAGGGTAGGTCTCGAACCGTTGTTAATGCCCCGTGCGGGAACCATAATGTCGTACTCGGCGAAGTTTATTTTGGGTCAAAATGACCTTCCTATTAACGTGGGCGTGCACGCGCGGATATATCGGAACGATACGCCTGGAACGCCCGGTAACAATATTTTTACGTTTATCCCTGGAACTGATTTTGAACTGGCACCGCGTATAATAGGGACTATACCAAGCCCGCCCGCAAATCGTTTACCGAGTGTAGTCATTGCATCTGACTTGAATATACCGGTCAACGCTGGAACGAGACTATTCATGGTTTATTACATTGAGTCAACTGAGGTCAGTATATTGGGTACATCTGAGGTTGTCGGAAACGGCGGTGGTGCTATTTCGATACTGTAGAGACAACGGATCTTACTTTAATTTTTGTATCTAATGCAGATGCGGTCACCATTTCCAGCACCTAACGGAATCATACCGCAAAGCCAAGCTTCTTTGGGAAAGAAAGACATTTTAGGTGCTGTTCATGTGACACTAGATAACGAATATAGGACCTTTAGAATAGTCGACACAAAGTAACCAAAATATTAGACAATAACGTAAGAGCTTGCCGTCTGTGAATATCGGATGGCAAGCCCTTCAGCTTTGCCTAATTTGGATATTACGACAATGCCAGCCTTTATTCTCACTAAGATAATACTTTGCATAATGTAATAGTTCTCATTATATTTATTAGTTTCCCTTATCCTACATAGAATATGTATTTTTACAGTATTCCTTTAAGGAACATGGGCTAAGGGGGCTACATGTCCTTCTAAAATTCGGCAGACTTTTGCCAATTCAAATAAAACAGGCATCGACTGTTGCAGTTGATGGCGATACATTTAAGCCTAAAGTACTGTTAATCCAGTGAAAAAATGACCAATTGCTCACCATTCTTGGATATTTGGAGATTTCTTCTGCTATCAGCTCGCGAAGATTTGTGATAACATGTACAATCGCACCTTTTATAAAACCTTTGAACAGTTAACTTAATTGTTAACCTTTCTTAAAGCCGAAGCCGTTGTTCTGCTACTTCACCCGTTAGCTAATAAAAAATCACTTACAATGTAATAAAAAATGGATGATTATCTTTATCTAAACATATTAAAAGTTCCTCTTTAAAGTCATTATTTCTTATCAGTTTTAATGCATCTTCAATGCTAAAAAAACCGACCTCTAAACTTTCTTTACTTACTTTTAAGCTTCCGCTTATAGGTGTTCCTAACCACCACATATTACATATATTTCTTTTTACGTCTTGTAAAACTCCACAAAACTCAATAATATCAATGTTTATTCCCGTTTCTTCTTTAACTTCTCTAACTACTGCATTCTTTATATTTTCATTTTCTTCTACAATCCCACCTGGTAACTCCCAACCTCGATCAGGATCTTTTTTTAATAAAATTCTCTTATGTTCATCCAAAACTACTGCACCTGATGTAATAATAAATTTATTCATAAAATCACCACCTACAATATCATTATGTATCTTAAGCTAAACTTGCTTAGTAAAAAATTGTTTCAATTTATTAGAAACGCCCCCCGTTACTTTAAGTACAATACTTCACTTATACAACAAAAATGGCGATTCCTTGTTAAATAAACAAAACTGAAAACAAACCTATATAAAATGTTTTTCAATAATAATCTTTGCTCTTTCATCAAGTTTGCAAGGTAATTCATTAATGGGGAAATATTTTAAATCCAAACTTTCACCATCATTCATAGCTAATTCGCCACTTGTATCTTCCGCTAAGTAAACACAAATTACGTTATAGACTTCATCACCGTTAGGATACTTATAATAAAGATTACTTCCTGACAAAGTATCAATAAACTTAAAACTTTTTGCTTTTAACCCTGTTTCCTCAAAAAGTTCACGTTCAGCAGTTTGTTCTAAATTCTCACCAATTTCCATTGCTCCCCCAGGCAAACCCCATTCTTTTGTATCCGAACGGTATTGAAACAAAATTTCTTTTTTATCATTTATAACAATAATAGTAGAACCAACTAAAATTAATGGTCTATTTCCGATTAGTTTTCTTAATTCCATCGTGTATCCGTCCATTATTACCCAACCCCTTTGAGTTAAACTAATTCTCTTTAGTTACACAAATGTCCTCCTTGTCATTCTTTAGCTAAACTGCTGCTCCGTTAGTTTGTGGGTCTTTAACTATTTTAAATTAATTTCAATAGTCTACATGCTCCACATATGTGTTTTAAAAAATGTAATATAAATTATACTCATCAATGTACCTTTGATTTAAACGTGAGTTCTCAAAGTGAGAAACTCTGCAGTTAGTTTTGGAACATTGTTTTTTTATTCCAGAATCATGTAAAATGGATTGTACTACAAGGACTTCAACCCCACCCTTATACTGAAATTCTACTGTCCCTCGGCTTGGACATAAATTGGTGATATTGAAAGATTCAATACATATAAGGACTTTAAGAAATACTTAGGGGCCGAAAAATACACAATCTGGTACATCGGTAAAAGGCCAATAGTGAGGTTCGGGATTCTCGTCGTGTTCTTTATTAGATAGCCTTAATAACTAATGGTAAACCTCAACCTACCGTATTTAAAGCTTGTTATGTAAGGTTGAAGAAGTAGTTCGAATATCCAGGCGAGAAATTTATAGATAACAAAGAATTTAAACGAAATAAATAACGAGGTGAATTTTAGTGATAGAAGAGATACATAAATCAATAAAAGATTTGAGCGTTAGCGACGCAAAGAACCTATTGTTAAGCATGATGTTTCGAATAAAAATGATGCAGGAATCAAAGAATTTACCAGAGGAAATTTTAGAACAATTAAATTCTATAGACAATTTATTTTTCGAAGCTGTACAAAATAGAAATCTTGTTGAGAGAGATTATTCAACCGTTCATATTGTGTGTGGAGAATCTCCTGCTAGTTCTTTACGAGTAGGATTAGGCCGTGAGAATAAAATAATCGGATTTCCTGATTTCTTTGCTGTTGGTCCAATTTGGGAACTTCATCAAGAGGTTGGTCGTAAGCACAGACATGAATGGTTGAAGGATCATCTCAATTATTCCGAAGATTATTTTGAAGAAGAGTACGAAGATAGATTTTCAAAATCACTTGCAGAAATAGATTGTTTAAACGAAAAGGTCCCCATTGTTTTATGGACTGCTGAAAATTCAAATGAACAAACTGGATTACGCTATCTTTTATACTTGCTAAAAGAAAAAAAGAATGAAATTTTCGTGATTAATACTACACTTGCTTTTCAGGAATTATTTAACACACCTGAATTTGGGTGTTTAGATATCCATACGGGCGAAGTAAATGGGGAACAATTAAACAAAATATATCAAGAAAAAATATTAGCACCATTAACTGATAAGGATAGAACACAATATGAAAGAGAATGGATCGCATTAGCAGAATCAGAGGGTTTGGTGAGGATTTGGGAAAATAACAAAATTAACACTGTCAATGAAGATTACTTTGATGATTTTATTGTGAATACTGCCCGAAATTTACATGCTGAGCAAAGTGAAAAAGATTTTATGAAATCAGCAAGGTTAATCGGGGAAGTATATGGACAGAACAATCAATTAGGTGATGCTTTTATTGAATATAGGGTGAGAAGCCTAATCTATAAAGGAGTTTTTGAAATAAAAGGAATTCCAAGAGCAATGAGATATTATAGTGTGAAATTAAGGTGACTCTTTCCTTCTGTGAAGATATTTACATTCATATTCTCTTGACAGGAGCGAATGCATAAGAAGTCAGAGGCTCTTTAGATAAGACTGTGAATAAAAGGCTTAGGACTATCTCCTAAGCCTTTTATTCTTTTTATTGGTCGAATGTACATTAGACCTGCTTGACCCGGTCACTTTTGCACAGGTACGCATCATTCACAAGGGGGCAATTTTGCAATCCATAATTGATCTAAGCTTTTCTTGACCAAATGACAACAGGATAAAGGATTAAAGGATAATAGACCTCCAGCTAAAGATAATGTTCCATAGCTTGCATTAGCTATTATCCCCTGAGAGAGCACCACCAGAAGCCCCTGTTAGTGCAACTAAAACATCAATTCCTCTTGTGTTTTTGCGCTAGTAGACGGCTCGGTCGAATCGACTATTTGAGCAGTACCACTAATTAAGCCAAAATTCCAGCCTAATCCATGTAAAGAAAGAGCTACGATTTGCAAACCATATTTATTTGAACAATTGGAGCAAATTTGACTTCTACACATCTGATGAAAAACGTGAGAAATCATTCTAGAAGCATTGATTTCTCACGCTTTTATGGTTTTTGCCAGTTTCACCCTCCTCTTTTTATCATAGACTATTCTGTTACTTTTTCAATGATAGGTGACATCGCAATAGGTGGGAGAGACATAGTCATTGCTTTAAAATAAACATCTAGTTTATCTCCATTGGTATAAGAAATATCATCAAAAACAGGAACAAGTAATATTTTATTTTGGTTGACTAAGTCCCACCAATTTTCTTGATAAAATAGCGCTTCTCCCATCGTCGGCGTATCTACAACTGTCATATAATGATCACCAACAGAAACAACATAACCTGTAAAATGGGTTTGTTGTTGTTTCTCAAAAGATGAACTAGAAATAGAATCTGTCGAAAGTTCATTCGATGCAGCAGATGTAGGTGTTAGCCCGAAAAAAGAAAATCCACATCCTAATGCTAAAGTAGTTGCTAAGGTAACTAGTTTTTGTTTCGCTGTAAACATAATCAATTATCCCCTTCTATAATTTATTTCCTTACATTTCCAATTTTACCATATTATTATTTATAATCAAGTTATTACCTAAATCGTTTAATTCCTTAGTTGCGCAGTATTTGGTGTTCAGCAGAAATTTGATCTACTTCTATATTTGTTGTTCCATCAAGTTGGGTTATCACTTTTCATATAATTTGATAAAAGTTACTTATTGCGCTGAGAGCGTAATATATTCATAACTTTTGATGAAAGCATTTAAAAAGGCTTAGGTATATCTCCTAAGCCTTTCAATCTTTCTATTATTGAGTAATGCTTGAGTTGAAATCAAATGATAAAGTAGTTATCAATCCTTATTCCAATCTATTCTTAATGAGATTTTGGCAAATGGAGTATCTAATAAAAAAACGTTAGATATCGCCCCAACTCAATAAGGAATTTAGAAGAATGGTATTAAATTAACTAAAGGTGCATTCAACCATGCGGCTCTTCTTCAAGTGCCTAGCGCTTTTTAAAATGTCCTTTACAATGGGTACATTAAAAAAGGAATCGTGATTTTTATTATGTCTGATTCTGTTAATATTTAAATTGACTAATTAGCTGCTTTAGCTCATCTGCCATATGCGCAAGAGCTTGTGCAGAAGCATTAATTTCTTCCATAGAAGCTAATTGTTCCTCTGTAGACGCTGCAACATCCTCTGAAGCAGTTGCATTTCCTTGTGCAGAGAATGCTAAATTCTCCGTAACAGCTGTCACCTCTTGTACACTTGCTGACATTTGTTCAGATGCAGAAGATACCTCTTCCATTTTAGGAGTAATTTTATCCATACTCGACTTTATCACTTGGAACTTCGTGATAGCTTCGTCTGATACATGTAGTCCATTTTGAACATCTTCTGTAACTTTTGCCATGATGTTTACAGATTGTTCTGTTTCTATTTGAATGCCATGGATTAGCTCGAAAATTTG